>DATBEX010000075.1:0-20516 GCA_036558805.1 Candidatus Udaeobacter sp. | reverse complement strand
GCGCTTTTGCAGTAAACTGCGCGCCCAGCATCCCCTTCCTCCGGTGCAACACAACGAAGAGTACGTACTCAAAGTCCTCGAGGACGGCGGACTCATCACACGCCCGCAGATAGACAGGGCGCGTTCACTCCTAAACGGCGATCCCGGCGTTATCGATATTTTGATCAACGACGGCGTTGTCTCCGATGTGGACGTGTCGCGCGCCCTGGCAGCGCAAGCACACATGGACTGGATCGATATCTCCTCGATGGTGATTTCGCCGCAAATCATCAACCAAATCCGAGGCGAAGATGCGCGCCGCTTCAAAGTGATCCCCGTCGCCTTCGGCGAGACTGGGTTGGTGGTCGCGGTGGGTAATCCGCTCGACATCAATACTATCGACAGTCTGAGTTTTCTCCTGCAATGCGAGCTGGAACTGGTATGCACCAGTCCCCAGAAGATTCGCGACGCACTAATAAAATACTATGGAACCGCCGATGAAGCCGCGGACGTTTTGCAGAAGAAAATCGGAGAAGATGTCGATCTTGGATTGGAAATTGGCGAAGGTGCGGAAGCGGCTGCGGTTGATGACGCTGATGCCCCCATTATCCGGCTGGTATCGATGCTGTTGATCGAGGCGCACCGCGCCGGTGCAAGCGACATTCATTTGGAGCCGCTCGACAAGAAGTTTCGTGTTCGCTTCAGGATTGACGGCGTCCTGCAGGAAATGCAAGCGCCGCCGAAGCGGTTGCAATCAGCAATCATTAGTCGGCTCAAGATCATGACAGGCTCGATGAGCATCGCAGAGAAACGTCTGCCACAGGACGGTCGGATCCAGGTAAAAATCAAAAAGAAGCCAATCGATCTTCGCGTCTCGACCATCCCCACCAATCACGGCGAGAGCGTGGTAATGCGCCTGCTGGATAAATCCAGTCTAAAGCTCGGTTTGCCCGAACTTGGATTTCTTTCCGGCGACCAGGAAACATTCGAGCGCCTGATCAAGCTGCCGGACGGTATTTTGCTCGTTACCGGCCCTACCGGCTCCGGAAAGACGACCACGCTGTATGCGTGTCTCAATTACATCAACAAACCAGATCGCAAGATCATCACAGTGGAAGAGCCGATTGAGTATCAAATGACCGGCATTAACCAGGTGCAGGTGAACACTGAGATCGGAATGACTTTTCCGGCGGCCTTGCGTTCCATCCTGCGCCAGGCACCGAACATCATCATGATTGGTGAAATTCGAGATCTCGAGACAGCAAGCATCGCCACCAACGCGAGCCTCACCGGTCATCTTGTTTTCAGTACATTGCATACTAATGACGCGCCATCTGCGGTGGCACGCCTGATCGATCTCGGTGTACAGCCGTTTCTTGTGGCTTCTTCCGTGCGGGCGATCCTGGCGCAAAGGCTTGTCCGTCGACTATGCGCCCACTGCAAGCAACCAGGGGAACTCAGCGAGACGGAACTGCGCGCACTACGAATCGAGCCCGGCCAATTGTCCGAGGCACAGGTAATGAAGCCGGTAGGGTGCGACCGATGCCGTCAAATCGGTTACAGGGGTCGAATGGGCATCTTTGAAATTTTTTCGATCGACGACGACGTGCGGCACATGATCAATAAGCGCAGCCCGACTCTGTTGTTGAGGCAACGAGCGCGCGAACTTGGCATGCGCACACTTCGAGAGGACGGCGTCCGCAAGGTGCTGGCAGGCCTGACCTCCGCAGAAGAAGTAATCTCCATTACCGTCGGAGACGTGAGCTGACGATTCATGAAGGACAAACAGCTTGCCGAATTTTTTGTCGAGCAGCGTGTACTTGAGCCCTCGCAAGCTGAAGACGTCCTGGATGAAGTAGAACTCAACGGGAAGACCGTTGCCCAGGCGATGGTCGATGGCGGCTTCATTGATGAACAGAGCTTTTATCAAACAATCGCAAACGGGCTGGGTACCGATTTGATCGATTTAAGGGAGCGTGAGTTCGCACCGGAGATTTTGCGTCTCATTCCGAGCGGGCTGGCTCGATTACATGGCGCACTTCCGGTAGCGATGAGCGGGACCACATTGCAGGTCGCGCTTGTTGATCCGTTCGACCTTCACGCCGCAGAGGACCTTCGCTTTGCGCTCGGCAAAGACATCCATGTCGTCGTTTCCCCATCGGATCAAGTCGAAGAGCTGATCAAACAGTACTACGGCGCCGATACGTCGAGCATGGAAGATGTTCTCAAGCAGCTCGGCCAGGTTGGCGAGCTACTGGCTGCCTCAGGCACAGGCCAAGGAGACGGCGAGGCGGCGGTCGAAGCCGAAGCGAATGCAACTCCCATCATTCGCTTTGTCGATCTCATTCTTTATCAGGCGATTCAAGACCGGGCCAGCGACATTCATTTTGAACCGTTCGAAAACGAATTCAAAATCCGTTATCGAGTTGATGGCGCGCTCTACGAAATGTCACCGCCGCCGCGTCACCTTGCCTTGCCCGTGATTTCGAGGGTGAAGGTGATGGCGAACATGAATATTGCAGAAAGACGATTGCCGCAGGATGGCCGCATTCAGAAGCATATCGCCGGACGCAACGTCGATCTTCGCGTTTCAACATTGCCAACTCAATTCGGCGAGAGCCTTGTGCTGCGCGTTCTTGATCGCAGCATCGTAAATCTCGATCTCGAAGCGCTCGGGATGCCCGATTACATCTACAATTTTTTGTTGGAGATGATCGAGCGACCGAACGGTATTTTCATTGCGACCGGACCAACTGGCTCGGGAAAGACAACCACTCTTTACTCCTGCCTGCGTAAGATCAACACGATTGACTCGAAGCTGCTCACCGCGGAAGAGCCGGTCGAGTACGATTTGGAGGGAATTGTACAAGTGCCGGTGAACGAAGCCATCGGCCTGACATTCGCGCGCGTTTTGCGCTCATTTCTCCGCCAGGATCCGGATCGTATCATGGTCGGGGAGACGCGCGACCTTGAGACCGCGCAAATCGCGATCCAGGCGTCTCTGACGGGGCACCTTGTTTTTACAACGCTTCATACAAACGACGCGCCCGGGGCGATCACACGGTTGATTGACATGGGTGTGGAACCGTTTCTCATTTCGTCCAGCCTGGAAGCGGTCCTTGGTCAACGTTTATTGCGCAGCATCTGCCCCCAGTGCCGCGTTACATACAAACCGAGCGAGAGCATCCTTGCTGAGTTAGGAATTGAGCGGCAGGACATTGGCCACAAACAGTTCTTCTATGGCAAAGGCTGTGACGCTTGTAACAACACCGGCTACAAAGGACGAAAAGGGATCTACGAGCTGTTGAGAGTCTCTGATCCAATTCGCGAATTAATCAACGAACGCGCCCCAACCGTTGCCCTGAAGCAAAAAGCTGTTGAGCTTGGAATGGTAACGCTGCGCCAGGACGGCTTGCGCAGCGTTTTCGCTGGTGACACCACCGTTGAGGAAGTGCTGAGATACACGTGAGAGACAGTGAGCCACCTGTTATCCGAGAACTCGACATCGAATCCGGAGCTACCTAAAATCGTTCGTCAATGCCGCGCTTTAATTACGTAGCTCTTGATGCCCGGGGACAGGAGGCATCCGGACTAGTTGAAGCCGCTTCAACCAATGACGCGATCGGGCGGTTGCGTCAGGCTGGCTATTTCCCTACCAGCGTTTATGAGGAGGCCATCGCCCGTGCCGAGGGCAAATCCGCCCGTCGTCAGGCAGCAAAGATGGCTCGGGCAACGAAGCCGCGCGCGAAAACCAGCATAGTTCTTTTTCAGCGCACGAAAGTTAAGCCGAAAATCCTGATGATTTTCACGCGTCAACTCGCGACGCTGATTGATTCGGGATTGCCATTGCTACGGAGTCTAACGGTTCTGGCGAAACAGGAACGCGACAAGACATTGAAGAATACCATCAACAAACTTGCCGGCGCCGTTCAGAGCGGTAACACGTTTTCAGACGCGCTGGCCCTGCATCCCCGGATCTTCAACGATTTATACGTCAACATGATCAAAGCCGGCGAAGTGGGCGGCGTGCTTGAACTGGTGCTCAACCGCCTTTCAGAATTTCAGGAGAAAGCTGCCAAAATCAAAAACAAGGTCGTCGCGGCAATGGTCTATCCGATGATCGTGATCACCATGGCGGTAGCGATCATGGGTTTTCTCCTCGTGTTCATCGTGCCCAAGTTCGAAGCGATTTTCCACGACATGCTTGGCAATAAACCACTGCCCGCCATCACTACCTTTGTCATCGGGGCGAGCAACCTCGTGAAGAACCATGGCCTCCTTCTTGTTGGCGCCATAATCGCCGTGGGCGCAGCTTACAAATTCGTCAACCGCACGCGCGCCGGGCGACTCGTGATTGATAATTTCAAACTGCGCATGCCGTTGTTTGGCGATTTAAATCGCAAGACGGCAATCTCGCGGTTCTCGCGCACGCTCGGAACACTGGTCACGAGCGGCGTTCCGATTTTGCAGGCACTGAATATTACGCGCGAAACCGCCGGCAACGCTGCGATTGCAGCGGCGATCTCGCAGGTCCACGACAGCGTGAAGGAAGGCGAATCGATCGTTCAACCGCTGGAAGCCAGTCGCGCTTTTCCGCCGATGGTGATCAGCATGATCGACGTCGGCGAAGAAACCGGCAAACTACCGGAAATGCTGCTGAAAATTGCCGATGTGTACGACGATGAGGTTGATAACGCAGTCGCGGCGCTTACGTCGATGCTCGAGCCTATCATGATCGTGTTTCTCGCGTTAATCGTCGGCACGATCGTTCTCGCTCTTTTTACCCCGCTGATCAGCATCATTAGCGGTTTGCAGCAACAGACGTGATCGCGTCTTCGGCGCGAACTGACGAAACCCGAATGACGAATGACGAATGTTGTAGAGGCGTTCGCCGCGGCGAACGCCTGAAGAATAAGTTCGGCGCCTGGCACAAGCGCCACTACACCGCTTTTACTCTCATTGAACTGATGGTTGTCATCGCCGTTATCGTCATCCTCGCCGGATTAATTTTGAGCACGGTTGGCTACGTCCAAAAGAAAGCTGCTCGCTCCCGCGCCGAAACAGAAATCGCCTCGATGTCAGCAGCTCTGGAAGGCTACAAGGCGGACAATGGAATTTATCCCCAAAATGCCCTCGCGACGGGAGCGCATGCACTTTATCAGGGACTGAGTGGAGACGGAAACGATGCGATCGGAGGAACGACTGCTTCAACAGGAACACCTGGTTCCAGCGGGAAATCATACATGACCCTAAAAACTAACATGCTTAACCCGAATCCACCCGATGCGACGGCGCGCGTAATTGACCCCTTCCGCAACGACTACAATTATCTGGCACCGGGCGCAAACAACACCGCGACGTTCGACTTGTGGAGTATCGCAACTGCGAATCCCACAACCGATCCAAACCAGTGGGTTAAAAACTGGTAGACCCTGACTCTTCGGGGGCCAGCGGCATTACAAGAATCCGCACTCCAAAATCGCCGATCCGCGATTTCCCTCAGCCTTGGCTCGTATGAACTACAACCTCCACGCGGCGGTTCGGACTCTGCTCATCAATTGATCCATTTGGCGACGCTCGGAATTTCGCCGGACCGTAACCGCGCGTTTCTACTTGCGCGGGATTAATGCGCATTACCTCCACCAAATAGCGCTTCACACTGTCCGCCCGGCGCTGGCTTAGATCGAGATTGTATTCATATGTGCCGAATGAATCCGTATAACCTTCGACGGAAAACGTTGCCTTTGGATTGCGCTGAATGAGAGTGCCCAGTTTTTGCAGTTGAGTAATGGCGGTTGCCTGCAGCACGTCGCTGTCGTATTGGAAGAGCTGATCGTCCGGCAGTCGTAATTTTGTACCCGATCCAAGCGGACCTTTTTGTGCAAGCAGCTGGTCCAAATCGCTAAAGCCGGGCGTATGGCCTTTGTTAGGTCCCGCGCTGTCACCGGGCATTTTGCTGGTAAATGTGTTGGGTCGCTTGATCGTCGTACTCGTTGCCAATTCCGTTCCGCTAAGCGCGGGCTGCGGACGACCTGATTGGGAATTACTGTTAAGCAGTGATTGCTCGCGCATCGCGTTTGGATCGTTAGCGAGACTTTGCGCAGTCGACTGTTCAATTTCGGTAAGAACGGAATTTACCTCGGGCTGCTCCACCTTGGGTTGGTCAGGCAAAACGTCCCGCATGTCATCCGGGAGTGCTACGCTGGCTTGAACGTCCTGCAAAAGCTTGTCGAACGACTTCTTTTCGTCCGGCAACTGGACATCAGTATTATCAGGGTTCGGTTTCGCGGCTGCATTTGTCTGATCGACGCTGCTTTTGCCAAGGTCAGATGTGTTGATGCTCTTAACCTTGAACGTTGGCGTCTGGTCGTTTTGAGCAACCAAGGTTTCAATCGACTGGAACCGTGTTCGGTAAAAATACGCGCATAGAGCGAGATGTATTGCCAGCGATACAAGCAATCCGAACCAAAGCCAGTTGCGCTCTTTGCTGCCCGTGAGCAGTCCTTCAGTTTCGAACCGGTCAATGTCGTCGAAATCGGAAACCCTCATTGCCTGACTGACAAGATATCACATTTGGAATAACGGGCTAACCTCCTTCAAGTCGGCCGCCCCCCTTCCGCTTGTAACTTTTAACTCTCTTAACTTCAACGATTTCGAGTTTGCTCGATAAACGATCTCGCAGCGCGTCGGATTTCATCTGCCACCCGGGCCTCCGGTGAAACAAATTTCGGGGTGAACCAAGGAAAGAGACCGATCAAATCATGCGTGACCAGAATTTGCCCATCACAATGTTTGCCGGATCCAATGCCAATCGTCGGGATACCGATTGCATTTGTGATCTGCTTCGCGATATCGGTCGCCACAATTTCCAGCACGACCGAAAACGCGCCCGCTTTTTCCACAGCGCGCGCGTCAGCCAGCAACGCTTCTGCCTCAGCTTGGGTACGACCCTTAATCCTGTAGCCGCCTTCCTCACGAACGCTTTGGGGCAGCATGCCGATGTGCGCCATGAACGGGATGCCTGCCTTTGTAATCGCTGCGATTTGTGCGACATGGCTTCTACCGCCCTCAAGCTTTACAGCCTGAGCGCCCCCTTCGACGAGTTTCCTCGCGGTCCCCACAGCGTGTTCGGGCGTGTCATAAGTGTGGATCGGCATGTCCGCCACAAGTAACGCTTGTTTGACACCGCGCGCCGCAGCGCGCGTGTGATGCAACATTTCTTCCAACGTCACACTAGTCGTGTCCTGGAAACCGAGAACTACCATCCCTAACGAGTCGCCCACGAGAATGATGTCGATGCCACTTTCGTCCAGCAGACGCGCGGTGGGATAATCGTACGCGGTAAGAGCAGTGATCTTTTCACCGCGTTGTTTCATTTGGCGGAAATCTTTCATCGGACCTGCCGGAAGATCAGCCGCTAATTTTAGAACGCAAGCAGTAGCAAATCTTGCAGCCACCAGACTATCGCTAGTCCTCTATCAGAGCAAAATCACACAAGAACACGGCTCACAGGGCTGTGGCTGCAGCATTTATCACGGCACTCTACCAATCATCTTTGAATCGAACCACTTCGCCACGTTCTTCGAGTTCCGCTAGTAACTCTGCGATGCCTTTCGTCTGGTTAGGCAAAATCAGATGGGGACGGATATCGACGAGCGGTTGAAGCACGAATCTTCTTAAATGCATCCGGCGGTGCGGCAATTGCAATCGTTCCCCGTCGATCTGTTGATTACCGCAGTAGAGGAGGTCGATGTCCATGGTACGCGAAACATTCTTCCGATGATCACGCCTGCGGCCTAACGACTCTTCAATTCTAAGAAGTTGTTCAAGCAAATGTCCGGGATCAGCTTGATAGTCAAATTCTACAACTGCATTTAGAAATTTTGACGCTCCTGGCTCGCATCCAACTGGTTCGGTCTCGTAGATCGCCGAAGAGAGAACAGGCGCGTGTACGCCATCGAACTCGGTAATTTGTCGCCGCGCAGCCCGTAAATTCTCGAGTCTATCCCCGAGGTTGGATCCAAGCGCAACGGCGGTTCTCATGGCTGTAGCCGGAATCGCTGATCCCGGCGGCCGCGGTCACTGGCCCGGGCTATAGATCTACAGTCCGAGCACATTCTGCATGCTGTAGAGGCCAGGCGGCTTTCCAATGATCCATTCCGCCGCGCGTAACGCACCAAGCGCAAAGATTTCGCGGCTTGTCGCGCGATGGGTCAGTTCAATGCGTTCGCCGGCTCCGTTGAAAATGACTGCGTGTTCGCCAACAACATCGCCTTCACGAATCGATTGAATCGGAATTTCACGTCGGGGTTTTTTAGCCGCTCGCAAAATCTCAGCAAGCGTTTTGGCTGTCCCGCTCGGTGCATCTTTTTTCATTTTATGGTGCGTTTCGACAATCTCGGCGTCAAAATCGCCACTCAGGTGCTCGGCAGCTTTGCGCGTCAGCCAGAAAAGCACGTTGACTCCGATACTGAAATTGGATGCGAACACGATCGGCAGCGACTGCGCGGCTGCCTGCATGATTTTACGTTGCTCCTCGGAATGACCGGTCGTCCCAATGACTAACGGCTTACGATGCTGCAATGCGGCGCGGCAAATTTCAGTCACGGCGTCAGCCCGACTGAAATCGACAGCCACATCGGAATTTTTCATCTGCGGTTCGATCGGATCACCAAGATCACAGCGCGCGATGATGTCGATTTTCGGATCGTTGCTCGCCAGATCGCTAATAGTTTTTCCCATGCGCCCAGCCGCGCCGATGAGCAAGACGCGCACTTTATAGCTTTTCATTTGAAAAAACCTCCCGCGCCGTGCTGAGAACTGACTTTAAGCGAAACCCAAATCATTTCTCCCGTTCGAAAGCCTCAAGGGTGCCACGCAAGCGCGTTTGATTTGCTTCGCTCATCTCGCACAGGGGCAGACGCACTTCGCCGGACATCTCCCCGCGCCAGCTAAGCGCTGTCTTTACCGGCACCGGATTCGGTTCGATGAACAGATCCTTGAATAGTGGAAAAAGCTTACGGTGCAGATTCAAGGCTGATTTTGCGTCTCCACATTCATACGCTCGGACAAGCGCACAAACCTCGGCTGGAAACAAGTTTGAAGCGACGCTGACTACCCCAGCTGCGCCGACCGACATGAATGGCAACGTCAATGAATCGTCACCGCTTAGAACCGTGAATGGCTCGGGCAATCGCGAGCGCAATTCACTGATACGTTCGACGCTCCCGCTCGCTTCCTTGATCGAAACAATATTCCTGCATTCCTTCGCCAAACGCGTGACCGTATCGGGCGCAATATCCACCCCACAGCGGCCAGGGATATTGTAGAGCATGACGGGTAACAATGTGGCCCCGGCGATTGCTTTGAAATGGCCGAACAGACCTTCCTGGCTTGGTTTGTTGTAATACGGCGCGACCAGCAGAGCTCCGTCAGCGCCGAGTTTCTCGGCCAGCTTCGTGTCAGCTACTGCATGCTGCGTCGCGTTGGAGCCCGTGCCCGCGAGAACCAGGCAACGCTTTTTCGCCGTTGCGACCGCTAACCGAATCAATTCCTGCCGTTCCTCATGTGACAGCGTCGGCGACTCGCCGGTGGTGCCTACGGCAACAATTCCGCTGATTCCGGCAGCGATTTGGCTTTCGATCAGTTTTTTGAAAGCGGCAACGTCAATCGCGCCATTGCGAAATGGTGTGACTAAAGCCGTGAAGGTACCGCGGAACATCTCTCAGAATAAAATCGAGTTAGTGTCGAGCGTTGTAGCAATGAATTGATTGCAATAATACACAACTCCGTTATTTCATAACTTCGATATCGAGCTCGGTCGTGCCTTCAAATACAAACTCGGCCGGACCGGTGAGTGTGACATTGCGAAACTGTTTATCGTTCCTCTCAAACCCGACCCGCAATTCGTCTCCACCGCGCGCAATTACGGTGATTGGACTCTTCACGTTCTCGGTCGCGGCAAAGATGAGCGCGCTCGCCACCACGCCTGTACCACACGCGAGGGTTTCCCCTTCCACACCTCGTTCGTAGGTGCGGACGGCGATCGAATCGGCTCCGCGTTTTTCAATAAAGTTCACGTTTGCGCCCTTTGGTGAAAACATTTCGTGATGACGAATCGCTGAACCCTCTCGCATCACATCGATATCGCCGATTTGCGACACCGAAACGACCACATGAGGGACGCCGCTGTTGACGAAATGAATGATCCTTTTCTCGGCGTGAATTTGAAGAGGAACACTCAGTCGCAAATCAGTCGGTTCGGTCATCTGGAGAGTGACGAGCTCTCCGGCCAGTTCCGCCGAGATCACGCCGGCTGGGGTTTCAAAGGAAATCTTGCCCGCGGCACCTGTCACCTTGTTCGCAAAACGCGCAAAGCAGCGTGCGCCATTCCCGCACATTTCTGCTTCTCCTCCATCGGCATTGAAGTAGCGCATCCGGAAATCGGCGCGATTGGAGGGTTTTTCCAACAACAAAACTCCGTCCGCCCCAATACCGCGATGCCGATCACATAGACGCGCGATTTGACTGCGATTTAGTTCGACGTCCCCTGCCCTGTTATCGATCAGGATGAAATCATTTCCCGCGCCATCCATTTTTGTGAAACGCAGCATATCTCCCGTTTAGCATACGTCAGTTGGCAAAGCCAATTCTGTCCTCGTCATTGATAAATCAGCTTTTGGTGATTACTTATTCCGCCGTGAAGGGACTGGCGGGTTGGATTTTCCTAACGATCTTTGGTCTAATCTCGCCCGCGACGTTCGCAGGTGATTATAACAGTTTGATCCTCGATCAGATCAAGCAGATGCCGCAGGGCGGTCGTTATTCTGTTTCCCACGTCGCGAAGATTCGCCTTCAATCCTCGGCACATTTTGAGTCCGGCAAATTTTTCATCTTGCCTTCGCAGGCCTCGCCGAGTTTCTGCTCAGGGGCAACCTATCTCGTCTTCATTAGAACGATCGAGGCTTTGCGTGCGCGAGGGCAGCTACGCCTCGACTATTCCACTTTGGAGCGGTTAATCATTCGAGACCAGCATGATGGCGAAGGTGTCTGGGGTCGATGGAACGCGAATGGGCCCGGCACAGCCCGCCTTTTTCATGAGCTGCAGCTTGGGCAAAACTTCGATAACTTCGATCAGGCGAAACCCGGTGATTTCATGAAAATCTTCTGGTCCCGGAAGGTCGGCAAAAACGAGCATGGGCATTCCACGATTTTCCTGGGCATGGAGAATCGTCCGGACGGTCAGTATATTCGTTACTGGTCCAGCAATGTTCCGTCCGGATACGGCGAGAGAAGTGTCCCGCGAAGCAAGATCGCCTACGCAATCTTTTCGCGTCTTCAGACACCTGGCAATCTCGCGCGGATCAACAACGCCCCGTTCGTAGACACGTATTTGGCGTCTCTCCTTCGAACTCGCTCCAGCATTGCGGAAGCCAGCGCGAAGTGCGGGTTGTGATCAGAGAAAACGTGGCGAGAGCCAACGGCTATGTTGAGCCATTACAACAAGCGAGACCGCGCCATCGCCGGGAAAAGCGTGGCGCAAATGGTACTTGCCTTCGCGTGAGCACCTCTCTAAAACGAAGCGATGATGATCGAAACCTTAAAACGTCATTGGTGGGTTCCGGTGATAAGGGGTATCGCTGCAATTGTGTTTGGTGTTATTGCATTCACGCATCCTGTTATGGCTATCGCAACGCTCGTCCTGTTTTTTGGAGCATGGGTGTTCATTGACGGGATATTTCGCATTGTCGGTGCGATCGGGCATCGCGCGTCAAATCCGGACTGGGGTTGGCAACTGGTCATCGGAATCCTCGGGATCATCGTTGGGCTTCTCACATTCCACGCACCGCAAGTAACGGCCCTGGCCCTGGTCATCTACATCGCGGCTTGGGCGCTTATGATTGGTGCATCTGAGATCGTGCTGGCAGTCAAACTGCGACACGAAATAAAAGGTGAATGGCTCATAATACTTATGGGCCTGGCATCAATCGCTTTTGCCGTGCTGCTTTTGTGGAATCCCGTCGCTGGCGCCGCTGCACTGATTTGGCTCATCGCATGGTACGCAATCATACTGGGTATCCTGTCCATCTTTTTTGGCTTCCGTTTGCACGGCCTGAAAACCTTGGCTCCATCTCCTGCGTAGTATTCCTAGTACCAAAGTCCGGACATATCGAGACAGGGCTTCTGGGAACGGCAAATCCCGCAAGGGCGATCCTTGTCTGCCGAGCTACGGCGTGAACGTATAGACGACAGTGCGTACCGCTCTTCGCGTGCCCTTGACCACACTGTGAGCCACATTTTTGGCTGTGTGCACACTGCTTTTTGCCACATTTTTCGCTGTTCTGACAGGCCCCACCTCAACCGTGCCAATGGAAACGGCAAAGGCGACAATTATCGAAAAGAGCGCCTTCATAGTACTAGATGATTCGTTTTTGAAGGCTCGTATGCGCCTACCGGCTGGCGTCGCGGGGAGCCTGAAACGTTCGGGGCTGGGCCCGCCAGGATTCGAACCTGGGACCAAGGGATTATGAGTCCCCTGCTCTAACCGCTGAGCTACAGGCCCGCAACGCTTATGCATTGAAGCATAAGCATCCCCGAGTGACCAATCCGGAAAGCGCGGAAGATCAGCTAAAATTTCGGATTGCGCATTTCGAATCGCGGATTTGGGATGGCGCAGTGATTCGCTGGATCCTGACTATCGTTGAAATTGCAATTCTCAGCCTACTGATCCTGGCGACACGCTGCGCGAATTATCAGGACGTACTGGTCGCCGGGAATATCTATTTCAGCGATGCTGATTGTTACGCGCGAATGACGCGCGTGCGGATGTGCGCCGACCACCCCGGGTTGATCGTACGGCACCACGAGTTCGAGGACTTCCCGAAAGGCACCTCTCCACACACGACCGCGCTGTTCGACTATCTGATTGTCGCATTGTCGCTTCCACTGAAGCCATTAAGCGTACATGCAATCGATCTGGCTGGCGCGCTGGTTTCGCCAATGCTCGCGCTGCTGGGAGGCTGGTTCCTCTGGTGGTGGTCTGTGAAACTCCGATATCGATGGGTAATGCTGATTTTGTATGCGATCAGCCCAATTCTTGTTCACGGGACGGAGCTAGGCAGACCTGATCATCAATCCCTGCTGATCTTCGTCGTAACAATCGCGATTTGTGCAGAATGGAGTTTGTGGAAAGAGGCAGGCACGGCCGCGACGACGGACAGCGCAAGATGGAGCGTTGTCAGCGGGATTGCGTGGGGATTCGCGCTCTGGACCTCGGCTTATGAATCTGTAGTTCTGTTTGTTCTTACTATGGTTGTAATCGGATTTGAAAATCCAAAGGCGATCTTCGCCAGGTCTCGACGCGCAGGTTGGCTTTGTTTCGTTGTTGTCATTGCGATCGCGCTTTTGATTGAGCGACGCATTCCGTCATTTTCGAATCCCTATTCGGACTCGCTGTTCCGAACCTGGGCGCGAACGATTGGCGAACTCGCAAACATCTCTCCGGCAAATCCAATCTGGTTGCGCTGGACCGGTTATCTACTTCTCGTGGCGCCGTTTTTGCTTTGGATCAGCATAGTAAAAAGCAGGCGCACGAGTGAGCAGACCATTCCAGTGTTTGTTCTCGTGCTTCTTGCTGCCACTTATCTCCTGACAATATGGCAGGCCCGTTGGGGATACTTTTTTGTGCTATTCTTTGCTCTGGCGCTGCCGCCTCTCCTGGAGCCAATTAAACGGCCCTCCGTGGTTTGGATCGCATTTCTTCTGTCAATCTTTCCGATCTTGCGCCACTGGGATGAAAGGCTTTGGCCGAGCGAAGTGGAACTGACTGACAGGGTGGAAAAGCGCAATGAATCGGTGCAGTTACGCGAACTGGCGGTCAGTATGCAATCGTCGGAGGTTCGTCCGTTCCTTGCGCCGTGGTGGCTTTCACCATCGGTTGCTTATCGGTCGAGGCAACCAGGAGTCGCCGGGAGTTCCCATGAAAGTCTGGATGGGATCGCTGATACTGCGCGATTCTTCCTTTCCGACGATTGGCAAACAGCGCATCGAATTCTGAAGAATCACCACACCGCCTGGGTGATTGCCTACGATTCCGAGCGCGTGGCCCAAAATTCGCAAGCAGTTTTATATCAGGCAGTGTCCCCACAGGCGCTGTGCCTCGTACTAGACCGAGCACCGAGCCAGGCACCGCCGTTCCTAATATTTTCTGCGCAGAACCGCACGGGCAAATTATACCGCGTTACCGCAGAATAAAAAATTTCAGGCCGAAGCGAGAATTCGTTGGACAGATGTTGACGACTGTCACAATACTACGGGATGCTCAAAAGATTCGTCCCGCAAAAGCCGATGCCGCCGGTTCCAGAAAAATCGCGGTATTCGGGTATAGATGAAAATAATCATCCTGCGAATGGCGAAGAACCAATAACAACAACAATCATCGATAAACCAAATCCTATGGCAGATCACGGTGGCAAAGACATTCTCTCGAGCGATGTCGAAATCAAAGGCTCGATCAAGTTCCAAAAGGAACTTCTCATCGACGGGAAGGTCGAAGGGGAAATCAATTCCGACGGCGTGTTGACGATTGGTGAAAACGCTGACATTCGCGGCGAGATCAAAACCAAGTCGATCACCGTCTATGGCAAAGTGCACGGCAACATCACAGTGGCCGAGCGATGCGAGCTGAAATCAAAATGCACATTGCAGGGAGATTTAAAGGCAGCGCGCCTTGTCATTGAAGAGGGAGCAACTTTTATTGGCAAATCGGAAGTCACTAGCGGAACAGTTCCTGCGAAGACGCCGGCTCGCCCAGAAGTTGTGCGGTCCAACGAGCCAATCAAGGCAGCGTTTGGAGGGCGCGGATAAGGGGAATTCAGGGGTTTAGCGTCCGGTGGCCAGTCCGTCGCCTGCAAAAATCAGTCTTGAATGTCCACATTGTGGCTTCAAGCAGATGGAGTATGCGGCGGCGAAGAGCTCGATTTGTCGCCAGTGCGGCCGCTATTTTTCTCCGTTTGCGCCCAAGCCGGGTCTGAAGCTGCGCGTCCGCGACGAAGCGCCTGCTCCCGTTCAAACCGGCTCGTCCATCCTCGGCAGATTTGAGGAGTTTTGGAAAAAACAACACAGCTCTGTCATCGAGTGTTTTGACTGTAAACGGAAACAGCAGGTCTGTGGCACCGCGACGTCGACAATCTGTCCGTCGTGCAGCGCCCACATTGATCTGCGCGACTACAAAATCACGAGCGGTTTCAGCCGCTCGATTCGAACGCGCGGAGACGTCCACCTGTCGGGTAAAGGCGATCTGGGCAGCAGCAGTGTCGTTTGCCGCTCCGCCCTAATTGAGGGCAGATTGCGTGGCAATCTGCATTGCGACGACACGGCGACGATCAACTTCGCGGGCAAAATTCCCGGTCGAATCAGCGCGCGGCGGATTATCGTCGAGCGTAAAGCCGATATTCATTGCTTTCGGCGTGTTTGTGCAGAGAGCATCGAAATTAGAGGAATTATGTCTGGAGAAATCTTTGCTCAAACCGTAACGATTCAAAGAAAAGGCGCACTCGAAGGCGATGTCACCGCGAAGGCAATTACAGTGGAGAAGGGCGGTATGTTTTCCGGTCAACTTGTGATCGGCCGAGCCGATCTTACGCAGGGAGAATTGCTACAAGAACAAAAACCTGAGGTGGGGTCCACTCCTGAGAATGATTTTTCGGGGGTCCACCCGCGGCCGCTCCCCGCCACCTAACAGGATCTTCTCCATGCAAAGACTGCATCCTCGCAGTCCTTACAAGAAACTCGGCGGTTACGTGCATCTCCCGCGCTTGATCGACAAAGCCAGGCTTCACCGCAAAGGACTGCTCAACGGCTACAATTATAAGACTGTCGGGTTCGATAAGCATTTACTCGCCTTTCTGAAAATTGACGGCGATGCATTTGAGGAAATCGCTAACGATCTCGACGAAGATGACGCAATTTTGACCTGGCTGCAGACAAACGGAGCACAACACTCTTCCGAGGCGATCGAACACTGGAACCAGGCGATGATCTCGCGCCATCCCGATACCGCCGCAAAAAAGGCGCGTTTTCTCCACTTTCTCAAGGAGGCGGGCGGTGAAGGACGCAAAGATATTCGGACTTATTTCGATCTGATCGAATTTGACGAAGGCCGCTTAAAATAAGCAAGGGGCAAAGTGGAAAGCGCAAAGCGCTGTTCGCGATCCTTCGTGCCTTCATTCTTGCCGATGAGCGCTTAGCTCTTAGCCAGAATCGCGTCTGCGTTTTCCAGCGTCTCTTTGCTTCCGATATCGAGCCATCTCCCTTTGATCTGAAACGTCTTTACAGGTGTGCGCGTGTAGAGCCATTGCACGAAACGGCCTGGTTGATCCGGGTTATTGCCAGCTGCGAGGTACGTTCTCAAGAGAGAGAGGACTGCCGGAGAATAGTAGTAAAGCGCAATCGCGGCGAGTGTTCCGCGAGGCTTTTCTGGTTTTTCTTCCAGGTGAGTAATGATCCCATCGTCGTCGATCAAAACGTTACCGTATCTTTTGATCGCTTCACGGTCCCCAACGTCATAGACACCCACCGTTGCCTCGGATCCCTTGGCACAAACGACAAAGTTCCTTAGCGATTCCGTAAACAAGTTGTCGCCAGCAATGACGAGCAAGCTGCTTTGAGCCACGTTCTCCTGTGTAACAACAAAATTGATGTCTCCAATTGCGCCTAGCTTATCCTCATCGTTTTTAGAACCATCATTGACAATTCTGAATTTGAACTGTGGATGTTGCTTCTCATAGCATTCACTCCAGGCTCGAAAGTCAGTCGCAAATTTATCGTTCGTCACTACGTAAATCGTTTCCAGATCGGAAACTCCTTCGAGGTTATCCACGACCCATTCGATAATCGGCTTTCCGCCCACGACCAGCAGTGGTTTTGCCTTGTTGAGCGTCAGTGGATAAAGGCGTGTTGCGTACCCGGCCGCGAGAATTAGAGCATTCATGATCAAGAAAGCAGGAGAGCGCGCGTTTCTTACTACTTCGATTTTGCAGCGCTTCCACTCAGAATTGCATTTTGAAGACGGAGCTGAATCGCCCTGATACGCTGCGGATCGGTAATCTTTGCGCGCGTCGAGCGATCGACGACATACAAAGTATCAATGGCTGCGCCAGCCTGTGTGTTAATGCGAGAGAGCGGCACCAGAAGATTCTCGCGATCAAGGCAACTCAAGACATCGTAAAGCAAACCGAGCCGGTCCGGCGCCTGAATCTCAATAAGCGCATAAACCGGATGCGTCTTGTTATCGATTGCAATCCGCGTTGGAAATTCAATCCCTGGCGCAAGGCGATGGCTTTGGTGTTTTGTCTTTTCGATTAACGGAAGAAAATCAAAACTCTTGTCTTCGAGCGCTCGACGCAAGGTTTGCTCGACCAGCGCGAAGTCCCGCTGATGCGTCACAGGACGTCCTTTCGTGTCGCACACACGAAACACACCCAGCATGACATTGTCGCCGCGGGGGAAAATATCAGCGCTCAGAATATTCAATGGCACAACCGAAAATGAGCCGGCCACCTTCGCCAGCAATCGTTCACGCTCCCACGTGCAGAAGGTGACAACGCTGTGTCCCTGCTCTGAGAGTGCCTTCCATTTAATGGCCGGCGCCAGCGGAAAGTCGCCGCCGACATTCTCAAGAAAAGACCGAAACAACCTTAGGTGCTCCACAATCTCCGGGACGTCGCTGGCGCGAAAATAATTGTCAGGCATGAACTCAAAGTGCGCTTCTATCTCTCCTGTAAAATCGGAGGAAAGCCTGGCAGTCACCGAGGATTGTAAACTTTCGCGCTCGACTTTTGTTTGTTCGTAATAGGACTTTTGGTCCGCCAGAAAGCGAGAGGTCTCGTGAAACAACTCCCATACAAGAGATTCTTTCCAATCCGACCATCCTTCCGCGCTTGTCCCCTGGCCATCTGCCAGGGTAAGCAGCATCAGCGCATTCAGATTTTTCTGATGCTTCACAATGTGGGCAAAATCCGTAACAGTGGCCGGATCATCAAGGTTTCTTTGCTGCGCGATCTGGGACAGAGTGAGGTGATGGTCGACAAGCAGTATGAGCGACTTCCGCTGCTCGGACGACAGTTGCAGACGCGCCGCGACGCGCTGGGCAAACAGGGCACTCGCTTCGGAATGCGGCCTGGCGCCAACCGCCTTGCCACTGTCGTGCAAAAGAAGCGCAAGATACAGAACAAACGGGTCCTCTAGTTGCTCAAAAATCCTGCGATAAGCAATCAGCTTGGGATCAGTCGTCTGCACCAGCGCATCCAGTTTGTCAATGCACACCAATGTATGCTCGTCAGCCGTGTAACGGTGAAGAAACTCATGCTGGACCAGACAGGTAAGCTGGCCGAATTCGGGAATGTATCGGCCTAGGAAATCGACCCGATGCATCATTCGGAGAACACGACCCACTTTCCCTTTTTGTGACAGAATCGCTTTGAAGATCGCCCGCGGCCCGCGCGCGTACTGATAGGTGCGAGTAACTTGGCCGAGGCTCCGGCTCAACAGGTCCTCCAGTTCCGGGCTCAGATCGAGACTGCGTTCCTGCGCAAGCTGAAACGCCCGCATCATTTGCTCGGGGTCTTTACGAAAAAGATCGCGCCGCGCCGGATGCAATTGGTTGTTGCGAACAAAGAAAAAATCTCCCGCTGGAGTTTTGTTCGCCCGTATTAGCGGAAGAAAATTGAACAGCGAACGGGTCTTGCTCGTGACATATCCGCTTAAAAATTGCTCCGTAATACGCTCTGTGACCCGGAAAATGTTTCGAGTATGGTCGTAATAGTCGCGCATCAGAGACTCGCTCCGAAGCTGGCCGTTTCCGGAAGAATATTCGAACCGTCTTGCGACCTGTTCCTGCAAATTAATGTGGAGTATGTCTGTCGCGCGCCCGGTCTCGTAATGCAAAGCGGTACGCAAGCGCAGGAGAAAATCATAAGCCTTTTCGATCCGGCGCTGGTCGCTTTCGCTTAACCAATCTTTACCGACCAGTTGGTTCGTGCTCAGTGAACCTTCTTTGAAATAGGTCATCCAGAGAAGATTTTGGTAGTCACGCAGGCCGCCGCAGCCGTTCTTCAGGTTCGGCTCCTGCAGGTAGACGCTGTCGCCGAATTTCTTATGTCGTGCGGCCTGGTCCCGCATGCGCATTTCGACATATGCTCGTTCATATCCCTTGACGCACTTTGAGCGAAACTGACGCCGAAATTCGCGTCCCAGTTCCTCGTCGCCCGCGAGAAACCGCGACTCCAGCATAGCGGTCTTCGTGCGCATGTCGCGATTGGCCTCGGCTATCGCATCTTTGATCGACCGAGTGGAGTGCCCAACCTTGAAACCGCTGTCCCAAAGTAGATAGAGAACTTGCTGCACCATCTCCTCGAGGTGAGGTGAAACCTGCTTTGTTCGGTGATGCAAAAGCATCACATCAATGTCACTGAACGGATTGAGCTCACCTCGCCCATATCCGCCAAGGGCGATCAAGGCCAGCGGAACCCTGTCCGCGCTGCTGCCACGAGCGGCCGTCGAAGCCGCAGCCCCAAATACGTATTGCAACAAGATGTCAACCAGCTCAGCCCGCCGGGCGCAAATTTCACGGCCACCTCCGCCAGCTTGGTGCTTCAGGCGCAATCGATGCTCCTCAACCTTCAGGAACTTCTTGTAAAGCGGGAGAACTTCGGTTGGACGTCTGGCTCCTGTCGCCGCGAGGCGACTTGCAGCATGCGCCAAAACTTGCTCCAAGTGACGGGACGTTTTCATCACGAATTCCGATCGCTTCTCAATCTAAAATCGGAAGCTCAAAATCCAAATCTCATCTCAGATGGCGAACAAGCGATCCGCCAGGGGCGCGCCATTAGCTTCGCGACAAGCCGTCACCGCTCGAGATTCAGTATTTCAGAAATGAAGTAATGGGGGTCGATTCGAGTCGTTTGCGGCCATTAAGAAATTCCAACTCGATCAGAAACTGTGCTTCCAGCAGGTGTCCTCCGGCCTTGCGAATGAGGACGGCCGCAGCAGCAGAAGTGCCGCCGGTCGCCAACAAGTCATCGACCAGGACAATTTGTTCGCCTGGGGTAATGGCATCGACGTGCATTTCCATTTCTGCTTCACCGTACTCGAGCGAGTAACTGGCGACGTCAGTCTTGAAAGGGAGCTTGCCTCGCTTTCGAATGGGAACAAAACCGACGCCGAGCTCGTATGCGACCGCCGATCCAAAAACAAACCCGCGCGCATCGACACCAACGATCTTATCAATCTTTCTTTCGCGGCACCGGTCCAGAAAGAGATCTATTGATGCGCGAAATAACGCCGGATCGCTCAGGATCGGCGTGATATCTTTGAACACGATCCCCTTTTTCGGAAAATCGGGAATATCGCGCACACTGGCACGTAATTTCTCGACCGCGTTGGAAACCATTGGCGCGACGCTAACGGTGCGCGGACAAACGTCAATGGCGACAAATCAATGATTCATTGTCCGTGTAGATGAAATTTTCGGTTTTGCC
>DATBEX010000074.1:0-15476 GCA_036558805.1 Candidatus Udaeobacter sp. | reverse complement strand
GTTTTGAGTTGATTGAGTGGATACATGGATTGTGTGTTCTTTCTCTCCCGGTTTATTTACTTGTTTTGTGTTCTGGCCCCAAAACAAACAACGAATTTACCGGGTACAACTCCCTGCCTGTTTTAGAAGCGTCCGCGTGTCATAAGAAATTTCGAGTGTGAGTGTCAATACTTTTTTTGATCTTTTTTTGAGGCAGGGCAATTCTGACTGGTTTTCTCTTGGATTCGCCTGAGATGGGCTGATCCACCCTCCGCGGAGTCTTGGGTCGAAAATTAAGTTAGGACTCACGGATTGCTGTTTGCGTTGATGTAACTGTTCCCGTAGCCTCAGTCACATGGCACGGACTGGTCTGGGCAAGGGCCTTGGCGCATTGATTAGCACTCCATCGGTCGCCGCGCGGGCAGATAGGGGTCAGTCGGGCGACAGAGTGCATCAGATCAATCTGACAAGCATCGTCCCCAGCCCTCTGCAGCCGCGCAAAGATTTCGCGCGCGAGGCGCTCCAGGAACTAATCGATTCGATTCGCCAACATGGCATCATTCAACCCCTCATCGTCCGCCAGGCAGGCTCTCGATTTGAGTTGATCGCGGGCGAGCGTCGGTGGCGCGCGGCGCAGGAGATTGGCCTTGCCGACGTGCCTGTCATCATTCGAAGCGCAAATGACCTGGAAGTGCTCGAATTGTCGTTGATCGAAAACCTGCAACGTGCCGATCTAAACCCAATCGAAGAAGCACAAGGCTACGCCAGGCTGGCGAATGAATTTGGAATGCGACAGGAGGATATTGCGCTCAAAGTAGGGCGAAGCCGGGCGGCAGTGGCCAATGCCCTGCGGCTTTTGGATCTGCACGCGCAACTGCAAGTCTGGCTTGCTCAGGATTTGCTTTCTGTCGGTCACGCAAAAGTGCTGTTGGCACTAAAGGCGCCCGAGGAACAGCTCCTGGCCGCGGAAACTGTTTTGCGTCGCAATGCGACTGTGCGGGCTACGGAACGACTGGTTGAGCGCCTGCTCGGCGTCGGCCGTCGGCGGAAGACTCGAAGGGCCGGGAGCACGTTGAGCGACATGCCAACCGCTGTTGAAGATTTGCAGAGGCGCTTGCAAGAACACCTCGCCACGCACGTCACAATTCATCACGGAGACAAGCGAGGCAGGATTGAAATCGAGTACTATGGCAATGACGATCTTCAGCGGATTGTCACCGCGTTGGGGCTAACGCCAGAGCAAACCTGAAGCCCAGCTGGTACCGACCCGTCGAAATACTGAAGCGTTAAGGCAATGAGTAGCGCGACTACATTTGTAAGAGTGACTCTCTTTCTCCTGCTCCAGACTTCGGTTACCAATGCGAACCCTTCCAAAATTTGGGAGGAAATCTCCGGGGAGAAGGCCCTTGCCCACGTCCGGCAATTGGTCGATTTCGGGCCGCGTCCTTCTGGATCTGAAGCCATTGAAAAATCGAGGCATTACATCGAAGACCAGCTCCGCGGCTCGGGCTGGCAGGTGACAAGGCAGACGTTCAGTGACGACACCCCGAGAGGCAAGGTCCAGTTCGTGAATTTGATTGCGCAATTTTCTCGGAACGCGGCGCCATCGATCTTGTTGTGCTCGCATTACGACGCGAAAACGTTCGAAACGATAAAATTTGTCGGAGCCAATGATGGCGGCTCGAGCACGGGGCTGCTGCTGGAATTGGCCCGAGTCATTGGACAGCATCCAAACCTGGCTGCGAAAATCGAGCTGGTGTTTTTTGATGGCGAAGAAGCGTACGACCATTTTTCAGACACGGATGGCTTGTACGGAAGCCGGTATTTTGCCAGGCACCTCGGAGGCAACGGACAATTCCGCGGCGGCATCTTGTTCGACATGATTGGCGATCGTTCCCTCGATGTCACGCTTCCAGCGGATTCACCTCCCGAAATGGCACGAGACATTTTTGCGGCAGCCGACGCACTCAACCTACGAAATTATTTTACGTACCTCGACCGGGAGATGATCGACGATCATTCACCGCTGAATGCTATTGGCATCCCAACGATCGACGTAATTGATTTTGATTATCCCTCGTGGCACACAGCGGCGGATACGCTCGATAAGATCAGCGCTCAGAGTCTCCAGATCGTGGGATCAGTCGCATTGTATTATTTGTCTGAATTTGCACTGAAACGTTGAATCAGTCCGATTTAAGGATGCACTGAGTCACGATTTACGTGTGCCTAGCCAATTTCTGCGTTGCCTGATGTCGGTTTTCCCGCCAGTCTTATGGGTGAGCTGCCTCGATGGCGCGCCCCGAAGCCTATGTCGCATGCAACGCGCAAAAATGTTGGTGTAATCGGACTTGGGATCATCGGTCGCGGCATAGCTGCGAACCTGCGCCGGAAAGGGTTTCCGGTTTATGTCTGGAACCGGTCGCCACGTTCCATTCCGAATTTTGTCGGGTCGCCCGGCGAAGTAGCCGAGACTTGCAGTTACATCCAAATATTTGTCTCCGATGACGACGCCTTGCTGCAAACCGTCGAACAGCTAAGCGGAAAACTTACGCCGCACCACGTCGTCCTTGCGCATTCGACGGTCGCTCCGGATTCGATGCGTGCTGCGGCTGAAATTGTGGACCGTCGCAAAGCTCACTTTGTAGAGGCGCCATTTACCGGGAGTAAAGCTGCCGCTGAAAAGGGCGAGCTGGTTTATTATGTCAGCGGGAACGATGCTGCACTGCGCGAGGCGCGTCCCATCCTGCAAGCCAGCAGTAAGGAGATCATCGAGATTGGATCAACAATTGGCCAGGCGAGCGCCATCAAAATCGCAACGAACATGATCACGGCAGCAAGCGTCCAGGCCACGGCAGAAGCTTTGGCGCTTGTCCAAGCTTTGGGCTTGCCACTGGAAAAATTCGCCGATGCGATGGGGAGCAACGCCAGCAACTCTGCAACGCTGGCGATGAAACTTCCCAAGATGCTGAACCGCGATTTCGAGCCGCACTTTTCTGTTAAGCACATGTTGAAAGACATGCAGATTGCTAATCAGATCGGTCTGTCGAACTATCTCGATCTGGGTGTTACTGCTGCGGCTCGCGATCAACTACTTGAGCAAATGCACTGGGGTCATGGCGACGACGACTATTCTGTGATAGCGCGAAAATACTTGCACGAGGCTGCGCCGGTTGTTGGTGAAGAATTGGCCCTCGAAGAGGAGGAAGAGCAAACCGGTGCTGGCGAGCAGATTTCCAATTCGGTTGAAGCAAACGCCGAGCGCCGGCAAGATGCGACTCCAGAGGTTTCGGCTGCGCCGTTGGTCCGCTTGGCAAGTAGTGAAGCTGCTAATCAAACAAGCCGATTGCGTCCGGGTTTTTTCAAGCAACTACTGAGCCGGCTATCCTCCGGAAAAGAATGACGCCACGTCCCGAAACCAGACGGGCGATCTTTTTCGACCTTTCCTTACGTGCAAAGTTTCGTATCTCAGGAACGGACCGGCTTCGGTTCCTGAACGGCCAAATAACGAATGATCTTCGAAAAGCGAGTGAAGCGTCTGCAATCGAAGCGTGCATTCTGAACGCTAAAGGCAAAATCGACGCACATATATTTCTTTCCGTACTTGGAGACTCGTTTTTCGTGGACGCGGAGCCCGATCTTCGAGAAACGCTCAAAGCCCGCCTGGAGCGCTATGTCATCGCAGACGATGTTCAGATTGAGGACGTCACCGATCAATTTTCTCTCTTTCATGTTCTGTCACAGCAATCCCCCACAACCGACCATGGGCGGATTGTTCTGGTGCACCGCTTGGCCGAACCGGGGTGGGATGTATGGGGCGACGCCGCGCAGCACGCCGCCTCGTTAAGGGAATTGTCCTCGCGATGGGCCTTGTGTGATTCCGGCGTCGCAGAGATCATGCGAATCGAGCAGGGAATTCCCAGATGGGGCCACGAGTTGACGAACGAGATTATTCCAATCGAAGCCAATTTGGAACAGCGAGCAATTGATTACCAAAAGGGTTGCTACATCGGCCAGGAAGTGATCTCGCGAATGAAAATGTCTGGGCAGACGAACAAGCAACTATGTGGACTGGTTTCGTCGGACAAAATTCCGCTTCAGCCGGGCATGAAACTTACCCCCCTTTCTAACGCCGAGAAGGAAGCGGGATGGATCACGAGTGCCACGCGCCGCGAAAAACGAGGAATCGCCCTCGGATACGTGAAACGCGGTTTCAACGTTGTCGGCACGAAGTTGCATGCGATTACATCGCAAGATTGTGTGTCGCAAGTCTCGCCGCCGATTGAAGTCGAAGTAGTTCCGCTTCCGTTCACTTAAAGGCAGGCGCGTTTGGACAGCATTCTGCCGTCATTCGTCATTTGTTATTCCTCAGGCGATCCCCCTTGCCGACGCAATGGTTTTCGATTTCCTCATTAGCATGGAAACTCAATTAACCTGGTACGGACATGCAGCGTTCAAAATCAAGACTGCGGCAGGAAGAACTTTGCTGATCGATCCGTGGATAGAAAATCCCGCTTTTAAAGGCGGTAAAGATGAGCTGACCGGTCTCGAGCACGTCGATCTTATTTTCCTCACGCATGGGCATGCTGATCACGTCGGCAACACCGTTGAGATTGGAAAGCGCACGGGCGCGAACCTGGTTTCAAACTTCGATCTCAGCGCAGCGATTGTTTCGGCGCTGGGCTACCCGGAAAACCAGGCCGGGAACGAGACAAGCGGACATCTCGGGGGTGAGGTTTCGCTGCTTGATGGCGAAGCAAAAGTGCAGTTCGTCCCGGCATGGCATGGTTCATCGATTCACAGGGAGCAAAATGCGCCTCCAATCTATGCGGGCAATCCAACCGGATTGATCCTCACGCTGCGCGATGGTCCAACCATTTATCACACCGGCGACACAGATTTGTTTTCGGACATGGCGTTGGTGAAACGGTTTCACAAGATCGACGTGATGCTGGTTTGTATCGGCGATCATTTTACAATGGGGCCCGCTCGAGCGGCTGAAGCTGTGAAGCTGGTAGCGCCGAGGACAGTAATTCCGATGCATTACGGAACGTTTCCGGTGCTGACGGGCACGCCGGAAGTGTTCGAAAGTGAATTGAAAAAGCGCAAAGTTGAAACGCGGCTTCGCATAATGCATGCGGGCGAGACGATCGCCCTGGATTCCAGGTTAAGAAGTTAATACGAGGCGCCGTGGTAGGGCACAAAGCCCTTTAGCGCTACGTGGAATACTACCGAGTGTTGGTAGCCAAACGTGCGCGTTCGCGCCAAAGGCGACGCCCTTCAATCACCTGCCATGTAATGAGTCCTGGGATGCCAAGCCCGATTTCTCTCGCGCGCGCAACCAGAGAGAGAGCAAAGGCGCCTTCACCTGGAATTCCAAGCAAATTCCCAACCACAAGATAGCCGCCCTCCTGCACCCCCAAACCAGCGGGGACTGCAAATGCTGCCGAGCGAATCGTCAAAACGGTACTCTGGAGGATGAGGGCGTTGATAAATGACACGGACAAATCGAGCGCCCAAAGAGCAAGCCAAATCTCTCCTGAGCCGACGATGAGAGAAGTTACAGTCCAAGCGCAATTTCCCAACACACCACGGTGCCGCGCGTAGAGAGAGCGAACTGTTCGGTCCAGCGTATCGCCACCTTGCACGAGCGATTGCCAATCCGAGGAACCGGCCAGACGCGAAACGACGCGAGCAAGAAAACGGAAGATTCCGAGGCGCTGGACAAAATAGAAGCCTGCGAAAGCAACAAGTGCAAACACTATTCCGATTAGTGTTGGACCCACGAAACTGGTCTTCCCCGTTACGTCAACAAGCAGAAGTAATCCTACCAAAGTAAACCCAGCCTGAATAAAAATACCGAGCGTGATATCCACAAGAACGCTTCCCGCCGCCAGCGGGAGTGGCGTGCCGCTGATAGCCGCGAGTCGCGCCCGAACAATGTCTCCGCCGACGGCAGCGGAGGGAACCAGTGTGCTAACCGATTCACCAATCCAGCGCATCCAGAACAGGTGAAGAAGCCGCGGACGCTCGGATTTGGGAAACAGAACACCCCAGGCGGTCGCGTCGAGAAAGATTGGAATGAAATGGTACACCACGATTCCCAAAATCGCCCATTCCGCGGCGGTAAAGGTATCCCAGACTTGGCTAATACCCTGCAGGACTAGCAGCCCTGTGAAAAGCGCTGCACCAGCGAGGCCCAGCAGCCACGCGGTCAAGTGTATTTTGCCAAGTGCTTTCACCGACTGTTTGAGAGCAATTCGGGTCGACGCAAGAAAGATGAGCTTATCTCCTTCAAAGGAGACGGCTAAATTTCACTCGAGGCAAGTCCGAGCCCAAATTGATTGCACGCAAGTCAAGAAACGCCGCTGAAAACCAGCAACGTCAATTTCCGCGCTCTGACAGAAGGCATACAGAATTCGGAAATACTCCTTGCTAAAATAACCGCTATTCGATACATCGCTCTCGGGTTGTTGATTCGATACGTTCATGTTCGGGGCGCTTAACCATGAAAAGTAGTCGCAGACTCTTTGCCTTCCTATTTTTCGTTTCTGCGACTTCAATGCTCGCCGGACCGCCCGCTTTCGAGGCCCAGCCTTCGCCCAACCCATCGGATGAAAACTCTCACGATCTTTTTTATTGGGAGACGACTTATACTTTCAGCAGTGATTTTAAGGAATCCAAACTAGGCAATGGTGACTCTCTTTATAATGATTTCACTTACGACCACCGCTTTCTGATTACTGGAAAATGGTACTTTCGCGCCGGGGTCGAATATGAGCGCTATGATTTCGGCGGCACAGATAATGGCTTGCCTGACCATCTGCAAGCCGCTTCCGCTCACCTGGCGCTGGAGTATGTTGTAAAGGACTTTCCGGGTGTAAGTATCGAGCTTGATCCGGGCGTTTACTTTCAAGACAGCGTCAGCTGGGATGCTTTCGATATTCCAGGGAAAGCTTTTGTGACGTTCCCCTTAAAAAAAGGCAAGATCTTTGCCGTGGCCGCTTTAGGCTGGGGAATTTATCAGCACCCGCCGGTTGCGCCCGGCGGCGGCATTATCTGGCTCTTCAGCGACAAGCTCCGCCTCCAAGCGGTCTTTCCCAAACCTGCACTGATTTATCAGCCTAATGACGATTGGGAGTTTCGCCTCGTTGGCGAACTTAACTACACGAGCTTTCGTACTGACGATGTCCTGACTACCGAGCAAAAATTGCAACTGCACAATGCGATAGTCCAGTACAGCGAGGATCGAGTTGGCGTACAGATAGCTTATTCCGGTTTCAAGCCCTTCAAGATCATTGCGAGTGCCGGCGCCACGGTCGAACGAAACTTTGACTTTTTCCGCGCCAGCCAATCGAAGCGAACCGACGACCCGGCTCCATACCTCAGAATTGCCGCAGAAGCGAAATTCTAAGGGAAGATTTCCCCAAGCTTTCTCGCTAGTGCCTGATCGCCGCGAACCTTTAACCTCCCAGTGATGTAAGCCCAGATGCCGCCAATTTGACCGTTGGATACGGCGACCCAATCCTTGTCCTTCGCCACGAATGTGACATTTGGATGGTCGATTTTTCCTTTTCCCATTTTGTATTTCCCGTCCTCCACGTCGATCCACCATTGCCCGCCTTGCGGTCCGCCTAGGTCCCATTGATACCTGGCGTGAACTCCCTTCGCCTTGGCCGACTGAAAACTACCGCGCATCGAGTCGAACACCTCCTGCGGCGTCGAGTCCGTGTGTTCGCCGGAGGCGGCGGTTGTCTCTTTGACGCAACTCAACAGAGTAAGCGCCGCGATTAGGAAAAAGTGGCTTCCGCCTAATCGAATACGAGGCGCTTCCAGCTTCATCGTTGTCCCTCACTGATCTTCGTTCTTCGTCATTAATGCTGCTCTATTCCTCGATGCGTTTCAAAAGGAACGACGCCCCGAGAAAGGTGATCAATGCACCCGCCAATAGAATCAGGAGATCGCCAAAATAAAATTGCACCCCGGCATGGAACATGTTCACCAACCGAAATGCGCGGCAAAAATGAGTAAGCGGAAAAAGTTCGGAGATATACTGGATCCCCTTCGGTAGTTGTCCCAAAGGCGCGAAGGCGCCTGAGAGCACAAACACCGGTAGCAGAAAAAAAACAGAAAACTGAATGGCCTGGGTTTGCGTACGGGAAAACGCCGAGATCAAGAGGCCAAGCCCGAGCGAGCATAGGAGGAAAAGCAGGCAGATCACGGCTAGAGCAGGTATTTCATAAAAAGTCACACCAAAATGCCAACTGCTCACCAGCATGATCACCACGACCAGAAGGACCGACACCACGAGATAAGGCAACATCTTACCAATCACGATTTCACGCCGCCGCAGCGACGTCACCATTAGCTGGTAAAGCGTGCCTGACTCGCGTTCCCGCGCGATCGTGCACGCCATCAGGGTGACCGTCAGGAGCTGTAGGATCAGACCAATGATACCGGGGACAACGAAATCGATAACGCGGGATTTCGGGTTGTATAATCGCTTGGTATCCACTGACCACATTTCCATCATGGAAACAAAACGCTTTCGGATTTGGATTGGAAGCTGCTTACCCAGTTCAAAGACCTCTTCCGGCAGATTCTCAATCATCTGGTCCCGTTGCTTAAGCTGAAAGTCGCCCAAGCTCTGTCGAACGCTGCCCTCCACCGCATCGGATGTGTTGATGTCGCTGCCGTCAAGATACAGTAATAGCGGCTTGGGGTCGCCGTTTTCCAGGCTCTGATTCCACCCTGCAGGAATGATCAACGCAGCCTGCACACGTTCGCCTAGCAAATCCGGTTCATTTTTCGTGTCCGAAGATCCGTATCGCCATTGAAACGTTTTGTTCTTGGAGATGATGTCGATGAATTCCTGTGCGCGTGGTGTGTTGTCGCGATTAATTAGCAGGCTTCTCACGCCCGTTAGTTCGCTTGTTTCAAAGGCATGGCCAAAAAGGAGCGTGAACAGCGGCGGCAGAGTCAACACCAACAACAGCACCCGTCGATCGCGCAAGATGTGCAAAAACTCCTTGTAAGCGACACTGGCAGTCGCTTCGAACGATAACCACTTCATGGAGTCGATCTCTTCAAAATGCCGTCGTAGCCCTGCGAATACGCGGTGAAAACATCTTCCATGTCAGGTTCTACCCAGCGCTCGCCTAACAAGTGAAGATCGTCGAATGGCCAGCGATCGCGCCATTTCGCCATTAATTCCTCAGGTTTCGTGACGTAAAGGCGCAGGCTGCCGCTACGCAGTGAGACGCCAAGCAGTTCGGGAAGCTCCCGCAGTCGAACGAGCGCCGGCATCAGTGGATCGACGTCGATCTCGAGTAGTCGCGTACGAAAGCTCGATTTCAAGACGCGCGGGGAAGCTTTTGCCAGCAGCCGTCCATCCTCGATAAAACCGACTTCGGTGCAGCGCTCGGCTTCATCCATGTAATGCGTGGTAACGAAAATCGTTTTGCCGTCGTTGCTGAGATCGTAAAGCAAGTTCCAGATTTGCTGTCTGTGCACCGGGTCGAGGCCCACGGTCGGCTCGTCAAAAAACAGCAGCGATGGGTCATGCACGAGCGCGCACCCAATCGCTAGCAGCTGCCGCATCCCCCCAGACAAGCTTTGCGCCGCGGTATTACGCTTTTCCTGCAAATCAATTACCCGTAATAGACGCTCGATTCGCGGCTCTAATTCCGCTCCAGGCATACCATAAGCACCTCCGAAAAAGCGGAAATTTTCCAAAACGGTGAGGTCACGATAAAGACTGAACCGCTGCGGCACGTACCCGAATTTGGTGCGCACAAAATGGCGCTGCTTCCAGACGTCCGCGCCTTCGATCGTGGCATGGCCGGCCGTGGGATGGGTCAGGCCGCATAACATGCGCATCGTCGTGGTTTTGCCGGCGCCATTCGGGCCGAGAAAACCAAAGATTGTTCCCGCTTCGATTTGAAGAGAAAGGTTCTCCACGGCATGAACGCTGCCGAAACTCTTGCTCAGATGGTCGAGCATGATCACCGGTTCGCTCATGATGAAACTCTATTGCGATGGTCCGAAAAATTTGCAACCATCTGGCATTGGCCCTGACATATGTTGCTCATGAAAACTAAAACGCTGAATCTGCGGAGGTACTGGTCTGTAAGAGCGGGCGGGCTCTTGCTTTTATTGTTGGTATCGAGGATGGGCCTGACGACCGCACGCGCCGACGCCATTTCTGATCTCGCCTCGTTTTCCATTTTTGACAAGGTTGATCTTGCGCAGCTTGCAAAAAGTGATGTGAAGACGGCGCACGGACCGCCGATGAGTAACCCGCGATTTCTCGCGGTCCAAAGTTGCTATGTCGCGACGGGGTCCTCGCCTGCCCAGCAAATGCAAGCCTTGCGCCAATGGGATGCAACAAGGCATCGCGAACTGAAGGTTTTTCTACATTCCGAGCTTCCTTCCAACCCTACCCCAGCTAATTTTGACAAACTCAAAAACGCGCCCGGCAACGCGTCCGTACGTTCATTCGTCGCGGCGACTCAAAAGCTGAGTCCTGATCTCCAGATCAGCAAGGAAGAAGCAAAGAAGTTCTCTGCCGGAGCAGGAGGCGGTGGTGGCACGGTACCTGCCGCAGTGGTGGCGTTCTGGGCAGATGTTTTGACTGCACGAACGAAAAGCTTCGTGTCCGGTGGAATGTCCGCGCAACCCCCGTACGATCACGCGGGAGGTTCCGTCCGGGCCAGCGACGAAGTGAACGGATTGTTGCGTGAGCAAGGGAAAATCCGCAATCAGTTTTCCGGGTTCCTTGGAGGCACCGCTATTGGACGCGGGGCTGGATCGCTCAAGTCTGAATTATATTGGGAGCTTCTCGAAGCAGACAATCAAGGCGTAGTAACCTTGGGGGCGTCTTACAGCCGCGGCGGGACAGGCGGAACTTATCAAGCTGCCGATGTTCTTTATTACGCAAGCGGCGGCTATTATGTTGCTCTCACACTGTACCAACTGTGGCCTGTTACAGTGGACGGGAAACCTTCCACTCTTGTCTGGCGCGGGGACATGATCTCCGCGGCATCGCTGGGCACCCTGCACGGCGTGGAGCGGCTCGGATCAGAGTCGGTGATGATGAAGAACATAACCAAAGCCGTTACACTCTTTCGTCGCGACACCGGCGGAGGCCGTTGACCAGTGATGCCTTTTAAATGTGGAATTTTAGCGGTTGTTTGTGCAGCATCGTCATTGTTGCTTGTGACGCGAATTTTTGCCGAGGAAGACAGCAGCAACTGGCTCGAATCACTAAGCCACGTGCCCTTTGAATACAATGCGGAAGACACCTACGTCGGTGGAGGCGACGTCCAACGCGGGCCTAACAAGAGCGTGCGTGATTTCGATGAGAATGATTCAATCGTGCATTTGGTATTCACTCCGCGAACCAAGCTGGGCGTTCTGCGGATTGGTGCGGATTGGGAACGATACTCTTTTGGCCTTCCCGATCATGCGGCGCTTCCGGACACGCTGCAGTCCGTCAGCCTGGTTATGGGATTGGATATGCAGTTTTCCGATTCAATTATCGTCAGGGCCGAAGGTCAGCCTGGCGTGTACGATACGGAGTTCGATAACTTAGGTTACGACAATTTTAATCTCCCATTCCTCATTGGCGGCACTTACATCTATAGCCCGAACCTGCAGCTCGTTCTGGGCGTGAGCGTCGATATCGAGCGGAAATATCCGGTTATCCCTGTCGCTGGTTTTCGTTGGAAAATCGCACCGCAGTGGTTGCTTGACGCCGTGCTGCCGACTCCGCGCCTCGAGTATGAGCTGAACAAGGACCTGTCCGTTTACGTAGGTGCGAATGTAAAGCAAACCAGTTACCGTGTAGACGACGATTTTGGGACCACGAACGGAATCCCGAGGCTCAACCACGCGATCCTCACATACAGCGAAGTACGAACGGGGGCGGGACTGGACTGGAAGATTTCCCACGTCATCACCGCCACTGGCGAGGTTGGCTACCAACCGTACAGAAACTTCGACTTCTATCGCGCCGACGTGCGGTACCATCAGGAAAGTGGCGCGCCTTACGGAATGATCTCGTTGCACGGCGCCTTTTAGCGCAGATTCTGGTCGAGAGCGCCGATCTTGCGCGTTTCGGGCCAGCGGTACGCGACACCGAGCACTACCAGGATCGTTCCGATTCCCCCCGCAACGACCGAAATCACCGGACCAAACAATGCGGCGGTCAATCCGGATTCAAGCGCGCCGAACTCGTTTGATGTGCCGATAAAGATATTGTTCACCGATGTAACCCGTCCACGCATTTCATCCGGCGTGACTAGTTGCACGATAGACCCGCGAATGATCACGCTGACGCTATCGAACACCCCAATGAAAAATAATAACGCGAGGGACAACCAGAAGACTTTCGACAAGCCGAACAAAATAGTTGCCACTCCAAACCCCGAGACACACCAGAGCAAGGCTCGGCCAGCCTGCTTCATTGGTGGAAGATGTGCCACCACGATCGCCATCGCGAAGGCGCCGATGGCCGGAGTTGCCCGCATCCAACCAAGCCCGACGGCCCCAACGTGCAGGATTTGGTCTGCGAAAATGGGCATCAACGCAGTCGCGCCTCCCAGTAAGACCGCGAATAAATCGAGAGTGATCGTTGCCAGGATCACTTTCCTGCGAAAAACAAATCGGAGCCCCGCCATGAGACTCTTCCATGTACTCCCCTCACTACGGTCTCGCCTCTGCATGCTGCGCCGGATCAGAACGACGAGAAGGAAAAATATGAACGAGCAGAGCGCATCCAGCAGATAGACGAACGAAAACCCGACGTACGCGACAAGCAATCCGCTAAACGCAGGGCCGACAACGGATCCAATTTGAAAAACAGTGCTGTTCCAGGTCACTGCGTTCGCAAAGGCATCGCGAGAAATCAACGTGGGAAAAAACGAACTGCGCGCCGCCCAACTGAACGTTCGCGCTATCGCTCCGAGCAACAGAAGAAAATAAATCAACGGAATCGATGGGTCGTCGAAATGAAAAATCGGGTGGTGCCGCTCGAAGATCCCGGCAATCTCAGTCAGTACGCGATTGCCCGTGCGCAATGGCGCAATCGCAGGAATCGCTAGATGTCTCCACGACACCAGGGCCAACGCTAACGATGTCAGCGCGCTAAAGACTTGCGAGATCAGTATGATACGCTTGCGACTGAACCGGTCTGCCAAATGGCCGGCGGGCAACGATAACGTAACAACCGGCACCGCGATGACCAAGCCAACCAGTCCAAGCGCCGTCGCCGAATGTGTCCGTGCATAAACTTCCCATTCTACCGCTACAGCGAGCATCAGGCGGCCGATGATCGAAAGTAGATTACCGGCTGTAAACAAGCTGAAGTCCCCAAAGCGGAACGCCGCATAAGGATCGTGCGCGCGACGATCCAATTGGATTGGCGCAGGAACCACCGGGCGTTCACCCTCAGGCGATTCATAGGAACTTGGATCGACTCCTTGCGACATGCTCGAGCCAAGCTACCTGTCGATAACAATGCGTTACTCTTCGATCCTCGTCGGATTCAAGTAGCTGGGCGCACGAGATTGTAGATTGAGCGACGAGCACCGCAACCTTACTCCATCGGTCTTTCACTACGCCTCTGTTATTTCGATGCTTTGAATCTAAGAGCAATGGCGAGAGAAATCTCAATCCGCTTACCATTACAAAAATGCAGGCTTGCTTTTCGATGAGCCTTTTGTTTCCATTGCCTTGTGCTTTTTGACGAGGATCAGCCCTCGGCAAATCGGACCGCTCCACTCACGCAAACCGGTCCGATTTCATTCACAACAACTCATTGGAGCGTTGTGCTTGCCGCGCGAGGCCCCTCGCCGGCAGCGGACGAGGCACTTGAAAAACTTTGTCGAGCATACTGGCGACCAATTTATGGCTTCGTCAGACGACAGGGCGTGGGCCCTGAGGAAGCGAAGGACCTAACTCAGGGTTTTTTTGCGTTACTTCTGGAGCGCCGGGATCTTGACGCCGTCCGCAAGGAGAAAGGGCGCCTGCGCTCCTATCTACTAACGTCAGTTAAGCATTTCCTCACGAACGAGCGCAACCGTGGCATGGCGATCAAGCGTGGCGCCGGCCAGCAATTGATTCCATTAGACGATTTGCGTGAGCGTGAGCGCGTCGGCTTTGAGCCGGCCGATACGTTGGCTGCGGATCAAACCTACGAGCGTCGCTGGGCACTAACAGTTCTTGACCAAGTGCTTGCGCGATTGGCAGACGAATATCGTGCCGCAGGAAATATCCGATTGTTTGATCGGTTGCAGCAATCGCTCACAGACGAACCTGATCGTCCTTCAGCGGCGGCCACTGCGAGTGAATTCGGTATGACCGAGAATGCGGTGCGGCAAGCATCCTATCGGTTGCGTCAGCGTTATCGTCAGCTGTTGCGTGAAGAAATTGCCCACACCGTAATGGTTCCTGGCGATATCGAAGACGAGCTCCGTCATCTAATTGTTGTGCTTCGGACGTAACAAGCTGGAGAATTTTTTGCAGTATCTAATTGAGGGGCGGGTGGCCAAGCCAACTAATGAAGACCGCCAATAGCGTTTGCGGAAAATGCGGGGCAAGAATTTCCGGTGACCCGACACGAGAAGTTTGTCCGGCTTGCTTGTTAGAGTCCGGGCTTCGGTTAGCCGAAGATGAACCTGTAGCCGCGGCGGTTGATTCCAGCCTTGATAATCTCTTGTCAGCATCGGAGGAAAAAAAGCTGCCCGATCAGCAAAATAGTTGGCGACCTTAATTGGAAAAATTGCGCGCGAGCACCCGCAACGGTGCTCGCACAAAAAAAATCTGCCCTTCCTTTCAGCGCGTTAATGGTTCGCTGCCACCATAGGCCCAGCAGGTGTTAACGACGCTTGCTTCGCAAAGGCTTCAACGATTTAGATTTTTCACCGCCTCTGAACTTCAAAACTCGTTCAAGGACTTGGCGTCGGAATTCTTTACGATCAACTGCGTTGTCCGCACTGAGTCCATTTAGGCCAGCGATCTCAGCTACAGTCTTGGCGTAATCTATGCCCTCTCGGTCGGCCAGCTCCTCCCATCGTGCATCGGCCATGATCTCAATAAGATTCGAGACGGACCGTCTTTCCAGCTCTGCGAGGGCTATGAGTTTTTGCTTCGTGTCCTCGTGCAGGGTGATGTTTAGCTTCGGCTTTTGATTCCTTTTCTTTTTCTTCGGTTTCATCGCCAGGTAAGACTTTGTCTTACTTTACTTTCGTATTTACAATGCGCCTTCGATGCGCATAACATTCACTTGGCTTCGCATTAAGTGTATGAGACGGACGTCTGTTTGTCAGACAAATCTGCAAAAAAGTCAAAAAGTCGCCCGGCCTTCGCATACCGATCGAACCCTTAAGCTTTGCGGGAAAGGTAGCCGTGAACGTCAATAGCCTTTTCACCCGGCTAAAACGCCGAAGCGTTTACAAGATCGCTATAGCTTACGTGGTTGTGGGCTGGCTGTTCAT
>DATBEX010000073.1:0-10936 GCA_036558805.1 Candidatus Udaeobacter sp. | reverse complement strand
GTTTTGAGCCAAAGCTGCTCGAGCACATCATGGGCCTCGTAATAATGTTTTTCATTCCAACAATAAAAGAACGCGCGATAGAAGGGATGCTTTGTGACGTCTCCCTGGCCAGGATCGACATCTTCAACTCCCTTCTGTGCGACAAGCCGTGAAATCCTCTCGCCTTTGTTCATGAAACGCTTAATTTGGTCGCGGCTCAGATAATGAGCAAACCAGCAGGCATCACTCTTTCCGAGAAACAAGGCTGGCGGCCTCACGGGGTCGACTTCTCGCAGCCGACCTGGCTGTGCCAGTATAAAAAATGACAGCCGTGACGCTGGCCATCCTGGTCGTGGCCGTCTCAATCTTGATCTTTGGTTCCGCATTATTTTCCGGAGTGGAAACGGCGCTCTTTTCACTCAAGGCACATCAGTTGCGCCGTCTCGAAGCAAATCACCCGCGACTGACAACGTTCGTGCAATTTTTCCGGGAAAACCCTCGCCGCGTCCTCAATGTCCTGCTCCTGGGTGACGGATTAATAAACGTTCTCCTGGTAGTGCTATGCCTCTTTTTCTTATGGGAGGGTCCATTGGCAGTGCACGTTCCAGAATGGGCGGCTGCGTTGGTGATCTTCGCAATTGTTGTGCTCCTTTGCGATCTAATCCCCAAGCTCCTGGCGCTTTCAGCGCCTTATCGACTCTCAACAATCGGGGCCTTCGCCTTGCAGATATCGATGCCGCTTCTTGATCGCATCGGCCGCGCGCTTGAGAGCGTCAGTGTGTACGTGATCGATCGGTTCACCCCGTCCCACCTGCGCACCCGTCCTCGTTTCGGTGACGAGGAATTGGGGACGCTGATCGAGATGAGCGAGGAGGAAGGCGCCTTGTATGAAGGCGAAGCCGAGATCATTCAGGAAATCATCAAGCTCGGTGACAAAACTGCAAAGGACTGCATGACACCACGCGTTGAAAGTTTCATGCTTCCGGACGATTTGACCAATGAGGAAGTCGTTGCGCGCCTGAAGAAAAATCGTTATCGACGCGTCCCCGTTTATGCGGACACACCGGACCAAATTCTCGGGATCATCGATGTAAAATTGTTTCTGCTCGATCCGTCGGAACATTACACTGAGAAGTTAATCGCTCCGTCCTTCGTTCATGAGACGATGGGCGCGCTGGAGCTGCTCAAACTCTTTTTAGCTCGTCCGCAGGGGATGGCAGTCGTGGTTGATGAATTTGGCGGCACCGAAGGGGTTATCACCATGGAAGACATCGTGGAAGAGATCCTTCGCGACGTCGTGCCGCGAGACGATGTTACTCTTTACATCGAGCCGCTCGGCAATGGCAGGTTTCTCGTCAGCGGCAACGCGCGTCTGGACGATCTGAGCGAATACGTCGGCTTTCAGATCGACGCCGAGGGAATCGACACGATCGGCGGATTTGTCTTCACGCGGCTGGGTTATTTGCCGCCTGCGGGCACAAAACTCGAAGTCCCGGGCCTCACAATTACGGTCCGACGCGCGGGGCACAAGAGAATCGAAGAAATTCTCCTGGAGAAAACAACTCTGAAAGCCTTTGGAGCCGCGGTCCGCCACGGGACGGATTCGCCGTGGCGAACATGATAATCGCTTTAGTCATTTTTTGTTGCTGGGTGGTTTCGTTTTTCTTCAACGGAATTGAAAGCGGACTGCTTTCGATCGATCCGGTTCGATTGCGACAGAATGTAAAGCGCCGCGTGCCCGCGGCGGTCCGGTTGAACCGATTGCTGAAACATCCGGAGCGGCTCCTCGTAACCGTTCTGCTCTTCACCAATGGGGCGGACATCCTTGGTCTGCTATTGCTGACACACAAGCTGGTCGAGTCGTGGGGTTACCCCGGTTACCTTATTTCTCTGGCGATTGCGCTTCCGGTCTATCTGTTCCTGCTCTCGGTACTGCCAAAATCGCTTTTCCGGCGATTTCCGTTTCGCGCCCTGGCTCAGCTGGCAGGTGTGCTGGAACTCGCCTCGCTATTGCTCTCGCCGTTGGTCGAACTTGGGGCCCGGTTGGGAAAGCTGCTCCTTCCGGATCGCGCGACCAGGCGTGCTCATCTCTTTGCCGGACGCGAAGAGCTAAAGCAAATCACGGCACAAAGCGAGCTCGAAGGCGCCCTGACTCCGACGGAACGTTCCATGATTCACAACGTGGTGGATTTTCGCAGTGTCAAAGTACGCGACGTTATGCTGCCGCTAGCGAAAGTGGTCGCTTTGGCACCCAACACGTCTCCTCAGGAAGCCGTGAAGCTCAGCGCTTCTTCGGGTCTTGATCGGCTACCTGTGATCACACCGGAAAGGGAACCTGCCGGGTTGGTTAACGTCCTCGATATCCTGCTCGATCAGAATGGAAGCAAGCCGTTGAACAATTATGTCCGGCGCATCGTAACCACGACTGAGGATGAATCTGCTTATCGGGTTGTACAGCAACTCCGCGCCGCGCGGCTTGGGCTGGCGGCTGTCGTCGATCGAAAGAGAAGGTTTCGTGGGATTGTTACCATTGAGGACCTGGTTCGATGCCTTGTTTCTTCAAGCGAGGCGCGAGCTTGAACGCCCTTGAGGTCATTCCGGTATCGCAGTTTCCTCTTCGCCACCAAGTATTCGAGCGGCCTCAAGAAGCGCAACATGCGAAAATGCCTGTGGAAAATTTCCGAGTTGCCGCTTTTCGCATGGATCGTACTCCTCGGCCAGAAGTCCGAGATCGTTTCGCAGATCGATTAAGCGCTCGAAAAATTCCCGCGCTTCTTTTTTTCGACCGAGGAGATGCCAGCAGGCCGCAAGCCAGAAAGAGCAAGGAATAAAAACACCTTCCCTTCCCGGCAACCCATCCACGCCACATTCCTCAGGCCGATAACGCAGGACGAAGCCGTCCTGCATCAGATCGCGTTCGATTGCCTCAATCGTACTGCGCACACGTTCATCCGTTGCGGGTAGAAAACCAACGAGCGGCATGGTGAGAAGGCTCGCGTCCAACGCATCAGAGCCGTAATACTGAGTAAACGCATTCTTCCGCCGGTTATAACCGCGTTCACAAACCTCCACGTGAATCTGGTCCCGAACCTTTCGCCAGCGACCGTGATGCTCGACCGCTGCGCAACCGCATTCATCGACCAGTTTCACCGCGCAATCGAACGCTAACCAGGCCATCACTTTTGAGTGCGTAAAATTTTTGCGTCCGCCACGCACCTCCCAGATTCCTTCGTCTGGTTGTTCCCAGTGTGATTCCAGGAATTTCATCAGCTGCACCATCATCCTCCAATCAGGGTCCTGCATTTTGATTCCCGCACGATCCGCTTCGAGCATCGTGGCCAGCACTTCGCCATAAACATCGAGCTGAAATTGCGTCGACGCAGCGTTGCCGATGCGCACCGGCACAGAGTTCTCATATCCTGACAGCCACGGAATTTCGACTTCAGTAAGCCGGCGTTCGCCGCTAACGCCGTACATGATCTGCATCTGGGCAGGACTTCCAGCGACGGCGCGCAGCAGCCACTCGCGCCATCCTTTTGCTTCTTCGCGATAACCGTAAAGCAGCAGAGAAAACAAGGCGAATGTGGCGTCTCGCAGCCAGCAATAACGGTAGTCCCAGTTGCGCGGTCCCCCTATTTGTTCTGGCAACGATGTTGTAGCCGCCGCGACCAGACCGCCGGTGGGCGCATAGGTCAACCCTTTAAGGACGATTAGCGAGCGCATCACCGCATCCCGCCATTTCCCGTGCCCCTGAAACTGACTCGACCATTCTTGCCAAAATCTTTCGGTGTCACAAAGAGCGTGCTCGAAATGGATCGCTCGCGGTGGATTCTTGTGGGAAGCGAACCAGGTGAGAACAAATGGAATCCGGTCGCCCTCATGAACTGTAAATTCCGCAACCGTGGTCAGGTCCTTTCCTTGCGTTTCAATTGGCGTTCGTAAGATCAACCCATCGGGACCCGCGATTGCTTCCAGTCCCTCAAACCGCTTACGTCTCCGCACCCACGGCACGATCTGCCCGTAATCAAACCGGATGACCAATTCCATCTGCATCGAAACTTTGCCCCGCACCCCTTCCACGATGCGGATGATGTCCGGATTTTCGCCACGCGGCGGCATGAAATCGATGAGACGCACGGCGCCGCTTTTAGTTTCGATTTCCGTTTCGAGAATAAGCGAGTCACCGCGATAACGGCGACGCGTTTCTACTACCTCTTCCTCTGGGAAGAACCGCCAGTGTCCGTTCTTCCTATCGCCCAGAAGCGAGGCAAAACACGCGGGTGAATCAAACCGCGGAAGACAGAGCCAATCAACGCATCCGTCCCGACTCACCAGAGCGCAGGTCTGCGTGTCGCTGAGAAACGCGTAGTCCTCGATCTTTGTAAGTTCCTTCGCCATCTAGTTTTTCTTCCTCCTTCTCGGCGAAGCGATGCTAGCCCCGCCGGAGTCCCGCGACTGCGGGACGGAGGGGGGTTGATCAATACGCCCCGAGTCGGCGAGCCCGGCGATCCCATCGCGCGTCAAACGAAAGACCGTCCATTCGTGCATTGGCGTTGCGCCGAGCGCGCGATAAAACTTGATCGCAGGCTCGTTCCAATCGAGCACGGCCCATTCCATCCGGCCGCAGCCCCGCTCCCGAGCGATCTTCGCAAGCTTAATGAGCAATGCGCGCCCATAACCTTTGCCGCGCTTTTCCGGCTTCACGAACAAATCTTCGAGATAAAGCCCCGGCCGCCCAAGCCAGGTCGAAAAATTATAGAAGTAAACTGCGAACCCGACTGGCGATTGTCTCTCAAACGCGAGAAGGACTTCCGCAGCCGGTCTTTCCCCGAACAGAACATCGACAAGTTGTTCCTCCGTTGCCGTCACCTCGTTCGGCGCACGCTCGTAAGTCGCTAAATCGCGAATCAGCTCCAAAATGATTGGCACGTCTTTCACGTGGGCCTGACGAATCGTGAGTTCGTTAGGATTCTTCATTTATGGTTCAAGGCTGCGTCATTGCTTGACCAAGCCGGTCCAAGCCCTCTGCAAACATTTCAGTGTTCACGCCCATGCCAATGCGAAAGTGATCAGGCATTTCGAAATAACGACCTGGAACTGCCGATGTGTCGAATTCCGTCCGCAGGCGCTCCAGGAAATCATCAGCGTTGCCATTTTCCAATTGCACGAATGAAGTGGTGCCCCAATCTGTCCAGACGGCTGAAAAGCCAGATTGCTTTACCAGAAAATCCCGAAGCAGTTTGCGATCTGCGTCCACGATCCGGCGCGCTTTTTCACGAAGCAGATTCAAGTGCTTGAACGCGGCGACAGCCAGAAGTTGCCCCGGATAGACCGGTGTGGCGCTGTAAAGATCGTTCAGTCTGCGTATCTTCCACGCGAGCTCCGGCCGCGCGAGGATCCAGCCGCATCGCAGTCCGCTGACGCCGTAAACCTTGGTCAGGCTGCTTGTCACCACGAACTCGGGCCCAAGGCGGAAGGACGTTCGCGGCGTTCGTTCGTAAACCGCATCCAAATAAACTTCATCCACCAGCACGAGCGCGCCAATGCTGCGCGCCATGTCGCCGATTTCCTGCAGAACCCAATCTGGCGTAAGCGCGCTTGTTGGATTGTGCAAATTGGTGATCACGATGAGCCGCGTCTTTGGCGTTATACAATCGCGAACCCTCTTTGGATCTACGGCCCAACCGTTTTCGTCAGTGCGGGGGAAGCGTTTCACATCAGCGTACAGATAGCGGGCAACATCGAGAATTGGTCCGTACGCCGGATGCTCGATTAAAACTTCATCCCCGGGCTCAAGAATCGCAGCCATGGCAAGGTGATTTGCCATGGAAGTACCTTCAGATTCCACAACGCAGTCGGGATCAACACCGTGGTGTGCGGCGATTGCCCTTTGCAAAGGCGGATGGCCGTACCCGTTGTCGTTGCCATTAATTTCCAGTGTCTCCAGGTGGACTGGCAGTTCGCGAAGCGGAAACGGCGCTACGCCACTCGTTGCAAGGTTGAATCGTGCCCTGCTTTGGGTCTTCGACCAGTGCATGTAATCGGACTGCTTGTGTCTCATCATGAATCTGCTCGTTTGAATCTGCTCCAATAGCAGTAAACCGGCAGTGCAGCCAGCATGATACACAAGGCAATCGCGCTGTTCCCCGGTGAGGCGGCGATAGCGCTTCCCACGATTCCAACACAGGCCAAAACAAACAGAATCGTGGTGAATGGATGTCCGGGTACACGATAAATCGCCGCGTCCGCTCCGATATGACGTTTGCGTAAAACGAAAAGGGATGCCGCCGTCATTGCGAAAAAAATGAAATCAACGGTCACTTCGAAATTCAAAATCTCGCCATACGTTCCCGAGCAAGCAATAACGATTGCCGCCAGACCCTGAAGAGCAATGGCAACGACCGGCGCATGCGAGTGTTGCCAGAGTTTGCCAACACTTGCGAAGAAAAGTCCGTCTCGCGCCATCGCGTAGTACACGCGTGGGGCTGTCAGCATACTCTGGCTAAGAAAACCCAAGGTCGAGATCGCGATCCCGGCTGCGATCCATTGTGCGCCGCGGGTGCCCAGAGCTGCACGCATTACATCGGACGCAGGAGTTGTCGTTGCATCGAGGCCCGCCGAACCGAGCACACGCAAACACACGACATTGACGGCGAGATAAAGGACCACAACGCCCGCCACGCCCATCAGCAGACCGCGCGATAAATCGCGCCGCGCATCGCGCATCTCGCCAGCGACAAAAGTCGCGGTTTGCCATCCGCCGTAAGCAAAGGCGATGGGAACCATGGCAGATCCAATACTTTTCAAAAGCCCGAGCGAAACGGGCTGTCCAACCAACGGCTCGGACTTGAGTGAGTTTCCTCCAAGCGCAAAACCCAAAATCACCAGCCCCGCAATGGCCGCGATTCTTAACAACATGAAAATGCTTTGGACGTTGCTGCCCGCGCGTACTCCCAGACAGTTAATGCCAGTCAACATGAGCAATACGACGGCAGCGATTGCGCTGTCGTTCCAGACAACGCCTGTAAGCGCACGAAAGTAGGCCGCAAAAATAACCGCCACCGCGGCCATGCCGCCGGTCTGCGTCACCAGGAGCAATCCCCACCCATACACAAATGCAATGGACGGATGATATGCCTCGCGCAAATAGAGATACTGCCCGCCCGTTCCCGGCAAACGAGTGGCCAACTCAGCCCAGATAAACGCGCCACACATCGCGAACAATCCCCCCAACACCCATACACCGAGAATCAAAAATGGCGTGTGAACGCGATGCGCGACCTCGGACGGATTGGCGAAAATCCCGGCGCCGACGATGCCGCCCATGACAATCATGATGGCATCGAATAACCCAAGCTGCCGGCGGGGTTTTAACGTATTCGATTTTGTCATCCCGACTTTGGTTCCGCTCGACATAAGAACATAAAATCGGAAACGCCCACGACTCTATCTTACTCGGATCTCAGTTTATAAATCCTAAATTCCGGCGTCGCCTCAAGCAGCGTTGCGCTATCGCTCAGATGCTGTGTGAGCGCGGGATAAGATGTCAGCCACCAAAATGTATTCCCGACAAAGACGAGATGCGTCGCTCCCTGGCGACGCAGTCTCTCAAGGTCGCCAATAGCCTGCTGACCGTTCCTGGGATTGCCACCATAAATCCCACTTTGCTCCATAAAGTGCCAGCCTTTGCGCTTCGCATAATAGAATATGGCCGGATTGCCGCCGTCCACGGCGACAATCAATGCAGTGCCCGCGGTAATCTTGTTTAACTCCAGACCGGCATCGCGATGTTGGGCTTAAAGAGGCAGCATATTCACGCAGGCAAGAGCGGCGAACGAGCTCGCAACCAGGATCGATAGGGCCGCCACCGCAACGCGCGAAGTGATTTTCGATCCAATAAAAGCGCAAGCCGCACCGGCAAACGCAGCCGCGATCGGCACCAGCGGCAGTTGGTACCACGGATGACGATTGCCGTAACCGACCGCTACAACAAACAGAACCATCGCCGCCAGCCACCAATCAAACAGGCAGCTGCACTTGTTGCGCGGCGCGACGAACAAACCGATCAACGCCATAATTACCAAAACAGGTGTAAGACTGGATGTCGCGGTTTCCCGTGCGATGTCCCAGTACCACGAAAAACTTTCCAGACGAACGCCACCGGCCCCGAAAAAATGATGCGGATAAAACCGCTGGGCGATTTGATGCGCGTGCCAGTACCACGCGATCGAAGGTAAGATGACGATCGCCGCGAACAAACCGACCGCGCGATAAATTGTAGCGCGTTTCTGTGAAACCCCTGGCGTCTGACACAGATGCTCTACAAGCATGCATGCTAGCGGCGCAGCAATCACGATGCTCGTGACCTTGATTAAAATCGATAGGGAAACCGCAATCGCTGCCAAATAGAACTGCGCAATCTTGCGATCGCGAAGCCAGCGCAGAAAAAATACAACCCGATGATCGCCAGACTTAACGACGGAACGTCTGGCATGAAGGAGCGCCCCGCAAAGACATTCAGGGGCGCAAAAGCGTAAAAAAACGTGGCCCAAGTCGCCGCTGTGTCCCCGAAAGTTTCGCGTACGAGCAAAAAGAAAAATGGAAGCGAAACCGCGAAGAGAATCACTGACTGGCTACGTCCAATCCACTCGTGAGTTCCAGCAAACCTGTAACAGATCGCAGCAAGGTATGGCAGAATGGGAAACTCCGTCCCCACATATCCGGCTGAGCCGCCAGCCCAATCGATTTGGGGATAACCGAAACGGAAACCGTTTTCGAAAAAATTGCGCGCAATTGCCGCGACATCACTTTGACGCCAACTCCAATGGTCGACGTAGGGCTGCTTGATCAAGATTAGCCGCGCGGCAACTGCAAAGATCCACAGCAAGATGAATACTTTCGTTATGTGGTAGGAACGGCGCGGCGCGCCGACCCTGCCAGAAACGCGCTCACCTGTACGCGTCGCGCAAGCGTCTTGACAGCCGCGGTAAAGTCAATCGTATACGGGTTGCGGAGAAAGAGGTCACTATGAAATCGATGGCTCTCCTTCCTCGGTCGAAGTTTGGCTCTACCAATACGGGTTTATTCGTGCTCGCGGCAGTAATCACCGTCGGGATTGGAGTCGCACGTGCGCAGAACGAACCAATTCTCGTTCCTGACGCCATTGATTATCAGAAGCTGCTGCCCATTTTGCCAGATCCACCGCAAGGCTGGGTCGCTGACAAAGCGGAAGGTTCGACAGAGGATGTCGGTGGATTCAGAATCACAAACGTACATCGCGATTATCACAAGGGCCAGGGTGACAAAGCGCCCTCTGCGGCGATCAGCATACTCGATTCCGTGGCGAATCCGGATTACGTGAATGCCACGACGACTGCGTGGAAGAGCAACAACGAAACCAGTGAAGGTTATGGCAAGTCCGTCACCATCGAGGGCAACCCCGGGTTTGAAGCCTTCGAGAAGGAGAGCAAACACGCGACTTTGTGGGTCATGATTGCCAATCGTTATTTTGTTCAAATCGAGCTTCAGGACCAGGACTCAAAGGAATTACAGGAGTGGGTCAAGCGCATCGATTTGAAAAGACTAGCGGCGATCAAGTGACGCTGTAGGTGTAGGGGCGGCTGTCCTCAGCCGCAATCCCCTGCATCTACGCATAAGGACATGCACCGCTACATCATCACTTCTCCATCTCGTTCGTCATGGGCACAAAACGCACCGGCAAAGTGGCGCTTTGTTTCAATTGTCCGTCTTTCTTCTCAAGGAGATACAACTGCTGGGCAAACCGGTCGCCGACCGGAATAACCATACGGCCTTCGTCTTTGAGTTGATCGACGAGCGACTGGGGCACCTTATCCGGCGCGCACGTCACGATGATCGCGTCGAATGGTCCCTCTTCGGGCCACCCTTTGTAACCGTCCCCGACTCTCAGATGTACATTCTTGTACCCAAGCCGTTGCAATGTTGTCTCGGCATTTTTCGCCAAGGGTTCCACGATCTCGATCGAGTAAACATCCGATACCAGTTCGGCCAGGATCGCTGCCTGATAGCCTGAGCCAGTCCCGACTTCCAAAATGCGATCGCCGGATTTCGGACGCAATTGCTGTGTCATGAACGCCACGATATACGGTTGCGAAATGGTTTGACCGTAACCGATCGGCAACGGCCCATCTTCATAACTGGCAGATCGTGAGCCGATCGGGACGAACTCTTCTCGCGCCACCTTTGACATTGCAGCGAGAACACGCGGGTCATTAATACCCCGCGTTACCAACTGCTGCTGGACCATTTGTTGGCGCTGGTCAGTGAGATCCGAAGCCGGCGGCGCGTTTTGACCGCAGCCGGACGCCACGATTGCGGCGAGCACAAGATTTTGCCCAACTCTTCGCATAGCGAAAAATAAGGCCGAGTTCTCTGCTGGGAAAGCCAGTGCTGTTATGGACTTCTTGAAATCTTCTACCGCATCGCCGCTGCGTTCATGTTACGCAAGCGATCAGCGAGCTCTTTCATCACATGTGTCGCAAAATGCGGGTGCTGCTGAATGAGAAAATGGAACCGCCGCTTATCAACAGCCGCCAGTCGGTCTTCGCGATGGCGTTGGCTGCACGCGGACTGTCATCAATCAACGCCATCTCTCCAATAAGCGCACCAGGCCGTGCAGTCTCGACTACATAATCACCAAGGCGGACATCCATTTCTCCTTCCAATAAGACATACATCTTGTCGCGCTTATCCCCTTCGCGAAAAAGGACGTCGCCTGAAGCGAGTTGTACCGTATCTGAATCTTGACGAAAAAGCTCTGCGGGATTCATAGATGGCGTTTGGCAGGCAAACGCAGGGTATAAGAGGAAATCTGGCGTCTTCCAAGTTACAATTGTGTGACAGCCGCTCGGATGGGACCTACGAGCAAATTCTTCGTGTCCTTCGAGAGCTTCGTGGTTAATTTCACCGCGGTTTTATG
>DATBEX010000072.1:0-6375 GCA_036558805.1 Candidatus Udaeobacter sp. | reverse complement strand
CTGCTTGTGCGGGATCCGCGGGATTGTTTTGTCTCTCTCTATTTGCAAATGACGCGGCGCGATCCAAGCGCCGATGCAGCATTGAAGCAAAAATCTGTCAGTGAACTGCTGCGGGACAGGAGGTTTGGAATCCGCGGCATTGTCCGCGCAATGAACGATTGGCTCGACGAATTTTCAGGTCGAGAAGATTTCACGATCGTCCGATACGAAGCGCTTCGGGCAACTCCAGCCGAACATTTTCGAGATCTGCTTGCCGTGGTCGGCGAAACAACTCCGGATATGTCGATTTTTCAGGAAGCGCTTGAGTTTTCACGTTTTGAGAATATGCAAAAACTAGAAGCCGCGGGAGTTTTTGATTCGAAAATCCTCCATCCGGGTGACGTTCGTGATCCGGAGTCGTTCAAGGTGCGCCGCGGAAAGGTGGGAGGCTATCGAGAGTATCTTTCGGCCGAAGATTTAGCCTATGGTGCAGACACACTGACGCAGCTTGATCCTCGGTTCGGCTACGCAAGCTGAGAAAAGCACGAACCGTATGTCCGCGCGATTTTTGCCGGATGTGTGTGTTGCACTTGGTGATAATCAGTTTTAGGAACTTGTCCCGGCCGGATGCAACTGATGTTTAAGCAAGCGCTGCCATCGGAGAAGAACCATGAAAACAATCGTGACAACAATCATCGGGAGTCTGCTGTTTTGGGTGCCACTTCTGCCTGCGCAGGAGAGGACAACGATTCGCTTCGGACATTTTCCAAACATTACTCATGCACAGGGAGTGATTGCGCACGCACTCTCGCGCCAGGGCAAAGGCTGGTTTGAACAACGACTGGGTCCGAATGTCGAGATCCAGTGGTTTACATACAATGCGGGACCATCCGCAATGGAAGCGATCTTTGCCAGATCGCTGGATGTGACTTACGTCGGTCCCAGTCCCGCTCTTAACGCTTATTTCAAATCGAATGGTGAAGAAATTCGTGTGATGTCGGGCGCAGCCAACGCTGGCGCCGCGCTCGTGGTAAGACCTGATTCACCTATCAAGACGCCGGCGGACTTTCGCGGAAAGAAAATTGCCACACCACAACTCGGCAACACGCAGGATATTTCCTGCCGGGCGTGGTTAAAAGCACAGGGCTTCAAAATCACATTAACAGGCGGAGACGTCTCGGTAATCCCCACCGCAAATCCAGATCAGCTTGGGCTTTTGCAAAAAGGCTCGGTTGATGCTGTGTGGACTGTTGAACCCTGGGTGACGCGACTGGAACGAGATGCGAAAGCGAGCGTTTTCCTCGAGGATAAAAACACCATCACTACGTGGCTTGTTTCCAGCGTGAAGTTCTTGCGCGAGCGACGCGATTTGGCAAAGAAAATCGTGGATGCGAACATCGAGTTGACCAAATGGATTCAGGGGAATGAGGCAGAAGCGCAGAAGTTATTGATCGAAGAATTGAAAGCGGAGACGCGGGCTGAGTTTTCACCAGACGCCGTGGCGCAAGCGTGGAAGCGGATTCAATTCACCAGTGAAGTGGCGCGCGATTTAATTGCCAAGTCTGTAGAAGATGGAAAAGCGGCAGGTTTCTTAAAAGGCTCGACAGACACGTCCAAGCTAATCGAAGCTCCGTGATGCCCCGCGTCGGCCGCCACCGTTCTTCAGCTACTGAGGAACTGCAGGTCATCGCGCCCTCGAAGCTGACCATTGACAAGGTGTCGAAAAACTTTAAGGGCGCCTCTGGTTCGGTGCTCGCTTTGGACCGGGTAAGCCTGAACGTTGCCGAATCTGAATTTGTTTGTTTGGTCGGTGCCAGCGGCTGTGGCAAAACCACCTTGCTCAATATTATTGCAGGCTTGGAAAAACCGGACAGCGGCACGGTACTGGCCGACGGCAAACCGGTGACCGGGCCCGGTCGGGAACGGCTCGTGATGTTCCAGGAACCGGCGCTATTTCCGTGGCTGGATGTCTTTGGAAACGTGCTCTTCGGACTGAAGCTAAAGCCGAATCTGACAAATAAAGACCGGCGCGAGGTCGCGAAATATTACCTCGAACTCGTTGGTTTGAGTCGGTTCGAGCATGCAAACATCCACGAGCTTTCCGGTGGAATGAAGCAGCGCGTCTCGCTCGCACGCGCACTAGCGCCGAATCCGCGCGTGCTGCTGATGGACGAGCCGTTCGCCGCACTCGACGCGCTTACCCGCGAGCAGCTTTACGGCGACATTCAGGAGATTTGGAAAGCGCGTCGCAAAACGATCGTCTTTGTCACTCACAACGTCCGCGAGGCCGCCTGCCTTGGCGACCGCGTCTTGCTTTTTTCGCCTCATCCCGGTCGGGTTCAGGAAGAATTCAAGGTAGAGCTGCCGCGACCGCGTGACATTAACAGTGTCGATCTCGCGACTCATTCCACGCGAATTACGAAAGCCCTGAAGAGCGTTGGTCAGGCTGACGCTGCCACCAAATGAAACGGTTCCTGCTGGCGGCTGCATTTTTCGCTGTTCTCGTTCTGCTTTGGGAGGGAGCGTATCGGGCCAGGATTTGGTCGCCTGTTTTGTTGCCGTCTCCGGGGCAGGTCGTGAAGTATTTGGAGAGCGCCATTGCCGACGGGACCTTGGCAAAGGCCACCGTTATCACAATGCGCCGCCTGATTGTAGGATACGTTATCGGACTCGTTGTGGGGCTTCCGCTCGGCCTTTTGACAGCGCGATGGAAAGTGTTTGGTGACACGATTGGAACTCTGGCGCTTGGTTTGCAGACGTTGCCAAGTGTCTGCTGGGTGCCGCTGGCACTCTTATGGTTCGGGCAAACAGAAGCCGCAATGCTTTTTGTGGTGGTGATGGGAACTCTCTGGTCCGTGATCATAGCAACCGAGACCGGCGTGCGCAATGTTCCGCCGATCTATCGCCGCGCCGCGTTAACGATGGGATCCAAGCGATTGCACATGTGGTTCAAGGTCATCCTTCCAGCCGCGCTTCCCTTCATTGTCAGTGGAATGAAGCAAGGGTGGGCTTTTGCCTGGCGCTCCCTAATGGCGGCGGAAATCTTCGTTACAATCCTGACCGGTTTTGGCCTTGGCCAGCTCCTCCATTATGGCCGAGAACTAAGCGCCATGGAGCAGGTCATCGGGATCATGATTGTGATTGTCGTGATCGGTTTGCTGGCCGACAAAATTTTCTTTTCGCCGATCGAGAAGTTTCTGCATCGCCGCTGGGGAACAAGTCAGGCATGAGACTCGGAGACAAGAAGGCGCGCATCTCGGCACAACGCGAGGTGCGCATTTCCAACAAACTCGGATTGCACGCGCGGCCAGCGGCACAGTTTGTGAAGCGCGTACGGAGTTTTCGCTCGGAGATTTGGCTGGTCAAAGAGGGCAAACGATTCTCCGCCTCCAGTCTGATTGACGTTTTACGTGCTAATCTCGATTGCGGTGCGACGGCAACGCTTGAAGCGCATGGCGTTGACGCAGATGAGGCTCTGGAGGACTTGAAGAATTTGCTAGCGGAGTTCCACGAAAAGGAGACCGATTAGCGCAAGGGCCGCGCCACCAGGATTCCGCTGTCTGAGCCGTAGCGATAAAGGTATTTGGACAACTGCGAGTCTACGACAACCCGGCCGTAATTGCTCGGTGACGAAGCATGCATGAAGTGCAGAACACCATCACTTGTACGTAATGCGAGTCCCACATGCGCAGTCGAGTGGAGGCCATTCCTTTCCCGGGAAATTACGCCGATAATATCGCCGCTACGGAGCTTCGATTCAATTCCTGCGACTTTGCTTTTCGGGATTTCGTAGAGTGGCCGCGACGAGACGTTCGCTTCCATTCGCGCGAGCGGACCGAGCAAAGAACGATTCGCGGCCAGATAACGGTAATGTCGCCAGCCAGTGCTCATCTCCCGTGCCGAATGTGGAACACTGCGTCCGCCCAGGTCGCGGGTGAGATCTTCAACAAGACCTCGCCGATTATTGTCGTATAGCCAGTCTTCGAGATAATGGAGTCGCGAAAGATAATCACCAGTGCATTCGCCGCCGCGGTATCGGTCCATTTCGATGTAATGCAGCAAACCTTCCGGAGTCCAGTTCGATTCTGGTTCGTTCAGCATTCGGGCGAAACCGAGGGCGATTTCGAAAAAGGTCCAGCAATCCATTCCCTGGAAATTTACAGAGGGAGATTCGATCCGATTGTCGATCTCGAGAGTGAAGTGCTTATAGCGTGTTCCTACCAACGCCTGTCCTACCGCCGCCGTCCGTTCCCCTATTGCCAAGGCCTTCCAATTTCCAGCTTTGGCCTTTGCAACCAGTCGATTGAATTGATCCTGTCCCCTAAAGACAGTGCCGAACGGCAGGCGCGATTCAGAACTGAACGCGACCGCATGAATCAATAACAGTGGGATAAGGAACTTCCAAGTCCGCATGACTCGCACAATTCAACGCGGAATTTGATTTCAAGCAACTCCGTCCGTAAGGGCAGGCGTGTCACACGGACACCGCGAAAGGTTTTACTTCGCAGGAGCGCACTTATATTCTCCCAGGACTGTGCCAATTCGCTTCCCAAAAAAGAGCCGGAGAAACGTTGTTCGCCAATCTTCGGACAGTGCAATTGCCGAGCGTTCGACGCGAGTTCGGCTGCGTCCGCGAGCCGACTGGCATAAGCGTAATTTTCTTACCAGCGTCCTGATTCCATCACTTTTCGTTAAACGAGCGGGTGGTCAGACACTGCGGCCTCCGCAATTTCCGAAGATTCGGGAAGGGGAGATTTGTATTACGTGGATAGGGCACGCCTCATTTCTTGTTCAGACCCACGAAGTCAACGTTCTGATCGACCCAAACTGGTCAAAATGGCTCAAGGTAATCAAGCGTTTGAAGCAACCCGGCTTCGAAATCCATCATTTGCCGTCGATTGATTTCGTGCTGGTGACTCACGCACATTTCGATCACCTCGACCGGCGCACGCTGCGACGCATAGCGGCCGATCAACCGATCGTTGTGCCAATGGGCGTGGGGAACCTGGTACATGACCTTGGCTTTCACATCGTGCACGAGCTTGATTATTGGCAGACAGTCGAACTAGGCCCGCTCAAAATTTCTCTCACACCATGTCATCATTGGGGCGCGCGGTTTCTGGCGGATTTGCATCGTGATTTTGGCGGATTTGTCATCGCGTCGAATGGGCGCACCATCTTTCACTGCGGCGATAGCGCTTACTTCCCAGGCTTCAGGGAAATCGGCGATCGCTACGGAATCGAGATCGCGCTGCTCCCCATTGGGGCTTACGAAGCGCCGACTGGCAGGGAAGTCCATATGAATCCTGAACAGGCGGTCAGGGCTTTTCTGGAGCTTGGCGCTAAAAAATTGATCCCGATGCATTATGGAACTTTTCGCCTTGGCTTTGAGCCATTGAATGAACCGCCACAACGTTTACTCAAATCCGCGCGCGAACACGGGATCGAGGAGAACGTTCTTGTGATGACTGAGGGGAAACCGGTTGTTCTGTAGGGAGAGGTGATTAGTGAGAAGTGAATAGTGAGACCACAGCCTAACCGATTCACTCGTTACCTCTCACCAATCACTTCTCACTTCTCACGTGATGATCTTCTCGGCGCAATCACTGCCGGATTAATCGTCGTCTTCTTTTGTCTCATTCTTCTCTGGCACAATCCGCTCGTTTTTTGGAACGACGACTACGAATTGTCCGTTCTGCCCGTGTTCGCCGATATGGCGCGAAGCTGGTCACAAGGCCAGTGGCCCATCTTAAGTCCCTATTCGTGGGTCTGCGGTAATCTTGCGGGAGAATTTCAGTACGGGGTGTTCTCGGTTTTTGTCAATGCAGTCATCATCGCCGTTTGGAAATTTCCACTCACATTTCCTCAGCAAGCGGCTGCCGTTTCTATTGCCCATCTTTTCGCTCTGGTAGTGGGCGCGTTCTTGCTTGCGCGCGATCGCCAATTCTCAATTCCCTTGGCGATCTTCGTCTCGCTGATCGCCTCTTTGAGCGGTTGGATCATCTGTTGGGGCGCCACCGATTGGTTCGGCGCGCTTGGCGCTTTTACATGGTTGCCATGGGCATGGTGGGGCGCTGCGCGTGCACTCGATCCAAAGCGAAGCAAATCGAGATTTCTCTGGCCGGCGCCGTTTGTTTACCTCGTCGTGACGGGCGGATTTCCCTACACGGTTTTGATGCTGCTCCTTCTGATTGCCTGGCTGGCAATCAAATCGTTATTCGAAACTCGAAGTATTTGGGCGGTCGTGCCGATGCTCTTAGGCGTTGCACTAGGCTTCGGGTTATCGGCTCCAGCGTGGCTCGCGATTCTCGATTTGGTTCAGGGTTCAGCGCGCGAATTGCAACCATCGAAGGCGCACTGGCAATGGCTTGTTCCACCGACAGCTTTGCCCGGCCT
>DATBEX010000071.1:0-15230 GCA_036558805.1 Candidatus Udaeobacter sp. | reverse complement strand
TATTGATGCAAATAATGGAACAGTTGTAGGCGAAGGCGGTACCATTCTCAGAACAACCGACGGTGGCAGCACGTGGAATCCTCAATCGAGCGGGACCGCGAACACACTATTCGGTGTTTCCTTCATCGACGCGAATACGGGAACAGCGGTGGGCGGAGCATGCGGAATCGGCGGAGAAAGCACCATTTTAAGAACAACAAATGGTGGCAGCACGTGGACGCCGCAGGCAAACCCGGGAACTGTCTGTCTTTTCAAAGTTTCATTTACCGATGCTAATACGGGAACAGCTGTCGGCGATGGAGGATTGGTTCTCAGAACGACCAACGGAGGCGACAATTGGTCGCCTCAGACAAGTGGAACTACAAAAACCCTGTATGGAGTTTCGTTCACGGACGCGAACAATGGAACGATCTGCGGATTCGAGCTGGGCGGTACCGGTATCATTCTCAGAACAACCGACGGCGGCAGCAACTGGGTTGAACAAACGAATTACTCGTTACCTCAAGGCGCAAACGCCTTCTACGCCGTATCATTTACCGATGCCAACACTGGCACGGTCGTCGGCGACTCTGGGATAGTTCTTCAAACAATCGATGGCGGACAACAGTGGAATAGCCAGCCATCCCTGACGTTTAACTTCCTTTACGGAGTTTCGTTTACGGATGCGAATACGGGAACAGCCGTGGGCTATCAGAATCCGGATGCGATGATTTTAAGAACAACGGATGGCGGTAAATCCTGGGTGCGGCAAAACAGTGGAGTAAGCGATCCGTTTGCTGGAATAAACCTGTTCGGAGTGCACTTCATTAATTCCAATATTGGAACGATCGTAGGCCAGGATGGCATAATCCTAAGGACAACGGATGGTGGCGGCAACTGGAATCAACAAACAAGCAACACAACTGACTGGCTTTATGCCGTGCACTTCAGCGATGAGAATCACGGGGCGGCTGTCGGCTTTCTGAGCGGGACAATTGTCAGAACAACAGACGGCGGCCAAAGCTGGACGGCGCAGACCAGCCAGGCCACAGGCCTCCTCGGAGTTTATTTTACTGACGCCAATACTGGTACAGTAGCAGGCAACGATGGTGTGATTCTAAAAACGGCAGATGGTGGTCAGAACTGGGTGCCGCAAACAAGCGGAACAACGAATCAGCTTCGGGCAGTTTGGTTCGCTAACTCTAAGACCGGCATTGTCGTAGGTGATCAAGGCACAATTTTAAGGACGACCGATGGGGGACAGACCTGGGTGAGCCAGGCAAGTGGCGTTTCTGACACGCTCCTCGGAGTTTCTTTCAGCGATGCGTCCAATGGAACAACAGTTGGACAGCTAGGCACAATCCTCGGAACAACAGATGGAGGACAAACTTGGACAGGCCAGGAAAGCGGCACCAGCCAGGACCTCTACAACGTTTCCTTTCCTGAGACAAACATAGGAACTGTAGTAGGAGGCTTCGGCGCCATTCTTAGAACCGGTGCTCAAGGTCCCACGCCAACACCGAGTGCAACCATTAGCCCGACGCCCAGTGGAACTCCAACAGCGAGTCCTACACCCAGTGCCACGCCCAGGGTTACACCAAGGCCTCGCCCGACTCCTCGTCCGCGCCCCACGGCGCCGTAATGAAGAGAATGACGATCCGTGATTAGTTAAAGTGGAAAGACACAACGTTTAAAGGTAACTTTTTGACGCTTAAAGACCTCAAACCGGTAAGAGACCAAGTAAAAAATATGACAAATGTAATAGCAGTATTCTTCTCCGTCGCGCTGTGCGCAGCTGCTCTTGGCGCGAGTAACGACGCGCTCAGAAGTAGCGGCCAAACGAACGCCTTCATCGAAACCTACGATGATGGGACCGATGTTGGCCTATGGCACTGCAGTGTGGGTGCCCTTCGAACTATTGAAATCAGTGGCGGAAATCCAGGAGCCTATGTTCAGCAAGGCGGTTTCAGCAGCGCCATACCGACATGGGCAAGCGTCTCAACGCGTTTTCAACCGGGAGTTCCCGACCCGTACAAGATCGACAGTATCTACACCGGCGACTGGACCTCCCTCGGTGTTACCAGCATCGCTGTCGACCTGAACGTCATTCAAGTTGCCACTTGGGCGACCGATCGCGCAGTGACACTTGAGCTGCTACAGATGGATGACACTGGCTTTAACGTCACTTATGACGCGACATACACCCTGCCTGACCTTCCTGACCCACCCGTCGGCTGGCAGACATATTCGTTCCCAGTCGATGCCAATTCACCGACGATCCCCCAGGGTTGGGTGTTCACACGTGGCGACGGAACGCCCGGTACCGACGCGGAATGGTCTCCATTTCTTCATCGAATTGATTTGACCAGCATCGGCTTTTACAAGCCCGGCTTTGCGTATCCCAGTCTTGGCACTTGGATACTCGGGATCGACAATATTGAAATTGACTTTCAAACAGGGCCTACACCGACGCCAACCGCTACGCCGTCGCCTAGCCCGACACCTACTTCTACGCCCGAAATCACACCAAGGCCGCGTCCAACTCCGCATGTTCGCCCAACCCTTCGTTAAGCCCTTTTCTCCATTGATAAGGGACCAGTCGTAGACGCAGAACTTGTCCGACCTAGGGTTGGCCGCCGAAGGCGCGTATTTCTCGCTCCTAGGAATGCCGCTGGCATTTCGCGGCCAGAGATTCTGCTTGCCTTCTCCGGAAGCCTCTGCGCAGCATGGCGCTTGACGCCGAAATTGCAGGGCGTTAGCTGCGATTCGGCTTCGACGAAATTCGGAAACACTGACGCACAGAAAAGGAGCAGGATCATGAAACAATCAACCGCGGTAACACAAATCGCTTTTTTCCTCGCGGCGACGTTTGCGCTGGTATTTACGTCGCAAGCCGGACCGAACGACAGACACACCAGCACGGCACAACAGAGAAAGACGTTTGCGCACAAGATCCATCTTGTAGATCAAAACGGAGTGCCTGCCGTCAGCGGCGTGCCATCAGGTAGCGGCCACATTTTTGATGTAGCGGTGGGAAGGGACGGCGATGTGTTTACGCCGGACGCACTCACTGTCTCGGTGGGCGACACGGTGCGATGGACCTGGGCAGAGGACGGACACAGTGTCACCAGCGGCGATCCTTGCACGCCTGATGAACAGTTTTGTTCCCCAGATGATACGAACTGTGATCAGGGCATCCTTTCCGACGAGGGCACGGTGTACGAGCACACCTTTGATCAGGCCGGCACGTATAATTACTTCTGTGTCGCGCACTGCGCTATTGGCATGACCGGCGTCATCAATGTTGTTTCCCCTTCGGATATCCTTCTTTACGGCTCAACCGGCGGCGATAATGCCAATGGCGGCGGGCGGCTCTGGCTGATTGACGTCACAATACAGAGCGAATTCCTTATCGGGGATACCGGTTTTGATCGGCTCGGGGCCATCGCCTTTGATAGTAGTGGTACTCTTTACGGCGTTTCCGGCGGAAGCGCCAACCAGGGCACTTTGATGACCATCGATCCAATTAACGGGACGGCGACCGTGATCGGATTGCTCTCTGATCCCGATGCGGCTGTTGACGGGCTCAGATTTAACTCGCAAGGCGTCCTTTTTGGGGGATCATTTAATAACACCAAGGGTGTAGGCGAACTTTTGACAATCGATCCGTCGGACGCAACGGTCCTCTCTTCCCTGACGCTGGTCGGCTCCGGGAACTCATTTTGCCCCGGAATCGCTTTCGATTCGCAGGACACCTTGTATGGTTCGCGTGGGAATTCTTCCGACCGCTTGGAAGATCTTGATTTGATTGACCAGGTCACGGGGGCGCTGACGCCCATCGGACCGATGGAAGCAGTAATTTCTGATATCGCATTCACATCTGATGGTACTCTCTATGGCAGCTCTCCAACTGGTGATCTCTTCGTGATAGATCCAGTTACCGGAACAAAGACGCTTTTGTTCAACACAGGCATCGCGCAATTGTCCGGTCTGGCCGTGGCGCCGGGAAGCCCGAGTCCTACACCTACACCTACGCCCACCGCTTCTGTTTCGCCAACACCCACAGTTACTCCGACCGCAACACCCACAGTAAGCCCGACGCCTACTAGCACGCCGGGACGTCCCACTCCAACACCACGCCCTCGGCCTACACCGCATCCGCGTCCCTGATGTCGTGTTCTGGATCTGAGTGAGATGTAGTGCCTTCCCGCCGGCTCGTACCGTTCTAACCTTGTGGGGCAAGCAGAAGACTCGGACGGACGAACACTGTTGATGAGCGCCCGGCTGCAGTCGCAGGTATTTGATCCACCGGTGCGCTATCTCTTTCTGTCGTCCCTTTCAAAGGTACCTCATGCGGATGCAGGTAACAATTATGTTACTTTTTTCTGCGCAGACTTAGGGGCCCTGCACTTCGGCACAGCGGATTGTGCTTGCGCTTCTTCGAACTTCCCAAGCAATATCGCGCCTGACGCCGAGATCGAAGAGCGTTAGCTGCGATGCGGCGTCGATGGAAAGAAATTCGCAAACGCTAACGCACAGAAGAAGGAATAAACCATGAAACGATCTCACGCAGTAGCACCACTGTCATTTTGGCTGGCCGCGATGTTTGCGCTCGTACTTTCGTCGCAAGCGGCATCCGGCGACAGAGACATCACTACAGCACAACCGAAGCACGCTTCCGGCCACGTCATCCGGATTGTAGATCAAAACGGCCGACCGGCAGTCAGCGGCGTGCCATCCGGTGGCGGTCAAATTTTTGACGTCACGGTAGGGCTGGATGGTTTCGTGTTTGCACCTTCTACAGTAAATATCTCCGCCGGGGATACGGTCCGGTGGACCTGGCATAGTAACGGCCACAGCGTCACCAGCGGCGATCCTTGCACAGCCGACGGGCAATTTTGCTCGCCAAACAATATGAACTGTGATCAGCCAGTCCTCTCTAACGATGGCACAGTCTACGAGTTCACTTTTACGCAACCGGGTACGTTTAATTACTTTTGCGCCGCGCACTGCATTCTTGGCATGACTGGTGTTGTTAACGTTGCAGGCGCGCCAACTCCGACACCCATACCGACGCCGATTCCAACGGCAACACCCAGTCCAACGCCAATAGTGACACCGACGCCAATCGTAACACCGACCCCAATTCCTTCAGCGACACCATCGGTTACACCACCGCCGCCCACAGCCACGCCAACTCCTACGCCTGCAGTTTCGCCAACTCCTGGAAGACCCAGACCGACGCCACGAGCGCGCCCAACACCACACGCGCGTCCCTGAGGAAGGTTGAAATTTTTTCTGCGGGAACTCACAAAGACGTTGTGGGTTCCCGCATTTGCCGCGGACGCATTCGACTTCTCGCTTAGCCACATGATATGCCCTAGGGCACAGCGGAAGCACAAGCAGTACTAGCGGCAAACGCATATACTCTCAAACGTGTTGAGCCGCCTTCGATCGTCGAGAAGGTGGCGCCGAGCGTCGTCACAGTTTTCACTACCCAGCCGGTGACGTGCTACGTCGCGCTGGAAGCAAAATAGCCGCTTCAAATATCCAAAAGCACTCTCGCTTCCCATCCGGTGTCGTGTTTCCGGACAGAGAAACCGTGTAAGGTGACCGCCTTCACGTCAGCGCGCTGCTGATGACGACTCGCGTCTAATTGTTCGCCTGCAATTTTCGCTTTCAAAACATATGTGTCGCCTTTTTGATTGATGCGGGCGTCGCCCACTCGAAGCAAAAGGCGCCCGGCGTCTTTGAAATAGATGAGCTCCTGCAAAAAATCGAAGAGCAACATTTCAACATTGTCGTTCGTGAGTTCGATTTGCCGCGTCTCACGCGCTTTGATTGCGTCGAGGTTATCAATCATCACGTTCATCGTTGCGTCAGCGGCGGCCGCGAACAATTCCGCCAGGTCGCGTCCGGTCGCTTCAAACGCGATATCGGCAGTTGCTATGTCTTCCAGGAATTTGTAGGGCATGAAGCTAATGACGAAATCCGAATGACCAATGCCGAATCAAGTTCAAATGACGGACTGGACCGGAGCGGTGATGGCAGCGCACTTCTTCGTCATTCGGGCTTTGTCATTCTTTCGTCATTTGTCATTCGTGCTTCGTCATTCTTTATCTGGCATTCATGAAGCCCATGGAGAATCCTGGATTTTTGTCGCGTGATGTTTTTTCCAATAAAGACCAATTCCGTTCGATCAGATTCAAACGGCTCCAACTCCCAGCGCCCAGCCACGAAATTGAAAAGCTGCGTGCCATCGGCAAATTGGACGAAGCCTTTCGCCCGAAGCACGCTCGCAGGCAAACTCTCCGCGAAGCGCTCAAAACAATGGCGAGCGAAGGTTTCGTCCGAGTTGAACGCGAACGACTCGGACTCAGGCTCATGCGTGTGTCGGGGCGGAGTCATTTCTTCGCCCCGCCCAAGGCCAAACAATAATTCCGGATCAATCCGGCAGCGCTCGGTGCGAACAATTGCGGCGGTGCGATTAATTTCGCGCAGTTTTGCTTCGAGCGAGATTTTCACCGGATCGATGAGATCGACCTTGTTCAAAAGCAAAATGTCCCCGCCTTCAATCTGCAGCCGCGTGGTGCGACCCAGTTCGGGGAACCGAACAAGCATGTCGGCGTCGATTACGGAAACGACGCCATCGAGCCGGCATTGCGGCAACGCTTCCTGGATGTTGAACACGAGTGCTTCGGGCTCGGCCAGGCCAGTGGTTTCGACGACGATGATTTCAGGCGCAACATTCTTAATGATCTCTGTGACTGCTGCTTCGAATTCGCCGAGTAATGAGCAACAAACGCAGCCGCCGCCGAGCTCCGCGATCTGAACATTTTTGCCTTTGATCACTTTGATATCGATCGTAAGTTCACCGAACTCGTTCATCACGATCGCGATCCTGGCGCGACGCGTGTCCAGGATGTGTCGTAGCAGCGTCGTTTTGCCGCTGCCCAGTGGACCCGTAATGAGAGTGATGGGCGTCCGAGGAGTCATTATCCCTTCACATTCCCAATAGGCGTGAATCGCGCGACGGGCTTGCTAATTCCTGCCAGCTCTGTCGCGGCGATCACTTCATCAATGTTCTTGTACGCGGGGCCCGCTTCCTCGGCGAGGCCTGCCCACGAAGTGCTGCGGACGTAAATGCCGCGCGCTTCGAGTTCGCGCTGGAGTTGTTTACCACGCCATTGTTTGCGCGCCCTGGTGCGGCTCATGGTGCGACCGCTCCCATGCGCCGTGCTGAAGAAAGTTTCTGCGCCCGAAGTTGTGCCCACAAGCAGATACGATCCAGTTTCCATCGATCCGCCAATGATCACCGGCTGGCCAATTTCTCTGTAACGTGGAGTCACTTCGTCGTGTCCAGGACCAAATGCACGGGTCGCGCCCTTCCGGTGCACGAGCAGCGTCTTCTGTTTTCCATTCACGGCGTGCTTTTCCAACTTTGCCGTGTTGTGCGCGACGTCGTAAATCATGCGCATGCCCAGCTCCTCCGCGCTACGGCCAAAGACTTCAGAAAAAACTTCGCGGATCCGATGGAGAATCACCTGCCGATTGGCGAATGACATGTTCAACCCGCATTTCATCGCGGCGAAATAATCACGGCCTTCCGGAGAGTCGAACGGCGCGCACGCAAGCTCGCGGTCCAAAACTTTGATTCCATATTTCGATTCCATCACTTTCAGAAATCTCTGAAGATAATCGGTGGCCACCTGGTGCCCGAAACCGCGGCTGCCGCAGTGAAACATCACCACGACCTGATTGGGAATGGTGATTCCGAATTTCTCCGCGAGCTCCTTGTCGCGCACATCCTCTGGTCGCGCGACTTGCACCTCCAGATAATGATTGCCGCTCCCGAGGGTACCGACTTGATTGAACCCTCGCTCAACTGCGCGCTCGCTGATTTTGGACGCGTTGGCGCCTGAGATACAACCGTTCTCCTCGGTGACTTCGAGATCGTCTTCCCAGCCGTAACCACGCTCGACACACCAGCGCGCGCCTTGCTCGACCAGATCGCGAAAGTCATGATGCGACAATTTGAGAAACCCATGACTCCCGACTCCCGCGGGAACGCGTTCATAAAGCCGATCAACGATCTGATGCAGATGCGGCCGCACATCGTCCACAGTCAGATTGGTGATCACAAGGCGCATCCCACAGTTGATATCGAACCCAATGCCGCCCGGTGAAATCACACCGCCTTCACGCACATCCATCGCGGCAACGCCGCCAATGGGAAACCCGTAACCGCTGTGACCATCCGGCATGCATAACGCGTACCGGGTGATGCCTGGCAGAGTGGCTACGTTGCTGATTTGCTGATAAACAGCTTCGTCCATTTCGCGAACCAGTTTTTCTGTCGCGACGATTCGTGCCGGCACCCGCATGCCTTCTTTGTGACTCGCCGGCAACTCCCAAACGGTGTCGGAAATTTTTCGCAGATTACTGATGGTCTCCATGCGAACTGCGTGCATCAAAAGATCGCTTTTGACTGCGTGGAAAGTCCTGGACCTTCAATGTCCGAGCCTCTTCAAAACACAACGTCCAATTCAAGCTAATTGGAGCCCTCGGCGGCGGGAGCTTTCTTGAGCCTTGCGCTGCGCCGCCTGGCATCTTGCGACGACCGTCCGCCAAGTTTCGCTCCAGCCTTCAAAAACGAATCGACCCACCAGAAGACGTTCTCATGTCGCACCACGCGCCTCATGCGCTTCATTCGCGCGCTGCGTTCCGCCTCGCTCATTCGGAATGCCTCCGAGATTGTGTCGGCCATTTCTTCGACGTCGTAAGGATTCACCAGCATCGCTCCCGTCCTGAGTTGCTCGGCGGCGCCGGCGAACTGGCTTAGGATGAGCACGCCATCTTCTTCGACGTGGGAAGCACAATATTCCTTCGCCACAAGATTCATTCCATCCTTGAGCGGCGTGATGAAAGCAATGTCGCACCCGCGATAATGCGCGAGAAGATCTTCTCGATCGAGGCAGCGAAAGTGATATTGCACCGGCCACCAGGTGCTCGTCGAGAAACGCCCGTTAATGTCGCCAACCAGCCGATCAATGCGGTCCTTGAACTCGTGATATTTGGGAATCTCCACGCGGCTGGGAACCACCACCTGGATGAGAACTATCCGGCCGCGCAGTTTCGGGTCGCTTTCCAGCGCATTACGAAACGCGCGCAATCGTTCGGGAATTCCCTTGCTATAATCGAGCCGGTCCACACCCAGGATCAACTGGCAATCGGGAAACGTGGCGCGCAACTGCTGAGATCGGCAGGCGACTGGCTCGGACGTTGCACCTTTTTTAAACGACTCGAAGTCGATCCCGATCGGAAAATGCCCGAGACGGATCTCGCGTTTCTCGAAACGAATCAATTGCAATTCACGACGAGGAACGACCTGTGCACCCGACATCACGCGCCGGACGCACCCGAGAAAGTTGCGGACGTCACGCCGGGTTTGGAACCCAAGCAGATCGAATTGAAGGAGAGCGCGCAGCAGGCGTTGCTGCTGCGGAAGCTTTTCGAAAATGTCATACGGCGGAAAAGGGATGTGCAAAAAAAACGTCAAGGCTGCGCGTAAGCCGCGCTCACGCAATGCCTGCGCGACGTACATCAGATGGTAATCGTGCACCCAGATGAAGTCGTCAGGTTGCGAGCAGTCAGCGATGGCGTCGGCATAACGCTCGTTTACTGCCTTGTAAGTTTCCCAGTATGCGGGCTCGAAGTTGCAGAAATTCTGCAGATCGTGGAACAACGGCCAGATCACCTCGTTGGAATAACCGTAATAAAACTCGTCGCGTTCGGTTTCGCTAAGAGCGACAGGCACGACTTTGTAGCCCGCGTCACGCGTGGCGTCAGTCAGCGGACCCCTTGGGAGTTTTCCCGCAATTCCCGGCCAGCCGATCCAAGTGCCACCGCGTTCTCGCAAGACCGGCTCCACCGCGGAGACAAGTCCTCCAGTAGCTGGTGTCACTGTCCAAAGATCTTCGCTGGTCGGATCTAGGGAGAACGGCAAACGATTGGAAACGACGATCAGGCGATTCATTCTAGCTACGGGCTAAAAAGTCAAAAAGGTACATTGTTACAAGGAAGGTCGTCTGGGATCCTTCCTAACCTTACAAGGTAGTAACTCTTTTAACTGCTTTTGTTAAATCGAATATGCTTCCTTCGGCACTCGAGCACCTCGGAGAAATCGCTGGAGCCAGTGATGGTAGCCTTGCGGTTTTTCTCGATTATGACGGCACGTTAACGCCCATCGTCAGCGATCCAAAGAAAGCGCTGCTCTCTGCTTCCATGCAGCAAACATTACAAGCGTTGACTGGACAGGCGTCGGTCGCCATCCTCAGCGGTCGCGATCTCGATGATGTGCGCCCGCGTGTAAACATCGCGGCAATCACTTACGCCGGCAGTCACGGATTCGAGATCTCCGGTCCTGGCGGGCTGCGCAAAGAAGTGGCCACAGAGTTTCTGCCCAAACTCGACACGGTTGAAAACGAGCTTGGCAAACAGCTCGCTGGAATCTCCGGCGCGCGCGTGGAACGGAAACGTTTCTCGATCGCCGTACATTACCGGCAGGTAAGTGAAAATAACCTGCCCAAGCTGGAACGAGCTGTAACCGAAGTCGCAGCGCGACATCGAGAGCTGCGCAGAATGGAGGGCAAAAAAGTTTACGAACTCCTACCGGATACCGATTGGGACAAGGGCAAAGCTGTATTGTGGTTACTGGAAAGGTTGGATTTGAAGCGCGCTAAGGTCCGGCCGCTTTACGTTGGCGACGATCGCACTGATGAAGATGCCTTTCGGGCTCTTGCGCCATCTGGCATAGGCATTCTCGTGAGCGAACACCCGCGGTCCACGGCGGCGAGTTATTCGCTAAGGGACCCGACAGAAGTCGAGCGCTTCCTGCGTGAACTGGTCTTAATAACAAGGCATGAATGACGATGGCTTTCGTCATCCTCCTTGCCAAACGAGCGTCAACCTGTTGTCTTTTTCCAATCTCACACCGGTCCGAAATTGCGCCCCGAGGTCATTCAGGAGACGGCATACCCATTCGGCGTCTGCCTCCGACGCGTGTTCCAGTCTGAATCGGCGCATCCGCATCGGTACCAGTCGCGCTGAGATCAACTGACCAGTCCGCGGATCGACGTCGACTAAAAGCACTAGCACCAGATCGCCGCGGAACGTCTCGTGGCCTGTAATCCCCTCGTAATCGGTGAGGAAATCGCCACAGCCATAGAGAACGAGCCGATCTTTAAACACTTCAATCGCTTTTACGTGATGAGAAGAGTGTCCATGCACGATGGCAACGCCTTCTCCAATCAAGCGATGAGCAAATACGATTTGGTCCCGTGAAATTTCGTAGCCCCAATTGCTGCCCCAGTGAATGGAAGCGACGATCAAATCGCCCGGTTGTTGATATGCGAGCATTTGATTGGCCACTCGCACGGCTGTCGCTTCCGACAGATCTTCGAGCAGATTTACTCCCGGGGAAATAGTGGTGGCCTTCCAATCCTGGGGGATGCCACTTGTTGATGAACCAAACGAGAAAAACAGCAAGCGACCGTTGCCCGCCGTTTCGAGCGCTGCGGGCCGGATCGCCGCTTCAGCATCGTTCCCCGCGCCCGCATGAGCGATGCCTGCTGCATCCAAGTTTTTCAGCGTTTCCGATAAACCATCATATCCCCAATCCAAAATGTGATTGTTCGCCAAAGCGCATGTACTGATTTTTGCAGCGGTAAGGCAGCCAATGTTTTGCGGGTGCATGCGATAATGAATTCCCTTGCCGGGCCATGGCGTTTCAGCCGACGTGACAGCCGTCTCGAGGTTTACGATTCGCAAATCGAGGCGGGCGCGCCCCAACTCTTGCAATACATCGCCCCAGACATAATCGACACTCAACGGACGAGCGATCGGTCCGTTGGCCTGCTCCGCGAGGGCAACATATTCACGCGCATCGCGCACGTACGGCTCGTATAGAATCGGATTCAGTGGATGCGGCAACGCCTGATCAATCCCGCGTCCGGTCATGACGTCGCCGCAAAGAAAAATGCGCAACGACATGTTTCAAACTACGCCATCGGTTCACCATGACACTTTTCAGTCGCGAGACGATCTCTGCGGTCAAGAATTGAGCAGCTTGCATCTCGACCTTCCTTCACGAACTGCGCATCGAAGGAACGGTCGAGGCACTCGAATTCAAAATTGTGAGCGGCAGGGACGGAGTTATGATGGCGCGCGTTTATGGACTCTACGCGAATAGAAATCGGGGAAAGTGCGCGCACCCGGGTTGCGTGGCGATTACTGCCGTTCCTATTCCTTCTTTACGTCGCGAATTATCTGGACCGCACGAACATCGCTTACGCGGCGCTCGGCATGAAAGGAGATCTCGGCCTGACCGATTCAGTGTTCGGCACTGCGAGCGGGATTTTTTTTATTGGTTACTTCGCGCTGCAAATTCCGGGGGCGTTGCTGGTCGAACGTTGGAGCGCGCGGCGATCGCTCGCGTTAACTCTCATAACCTGGGGGGCACTTACCACTCTGACCGGGTTCGTTCAAACCGCTCATCAACTTTACGGCGCGCGGTTTCTGCTCGGCGCGGCGGAGGCGGGATTTTTTCCTGGTGTAATCGTTTACCTCTCTCACTGGTTCATCTATCAAGACCGGGCCAAAGCCGTTGCGCGTTTTATGTCCGCGATTCCGATCGGCTTTATCATCGGCGGACCGATTGCAGCAAGAATCCTGGGTGTTCATTGGCTTGGAATCGCGGGATGGCGGTGGCTTTTTTTGTTCGAAGGAATCCCGGCGGTTCTACTGGGGATCGCAACGTTCTTCGTGTTGCCGGATCGGCCTAACGAGGTTCAATGGCTGCGCGCGGATGAACGAGACTGGTTGATATCGCGGCTCTCTGAAGAGCGGCGCGCCAAGGCGCAGGTCGAGCACGTCACGATCTGGCAGGCTCTGAGGCATCCAGCGGTCTTAATGCTCACAATTGGTCTGTTTTTTACTTACACCGGCGGCTACGCTATTTGGTTTTGGATGCCAACAATGCTCCAGCGGTTGACCGGCTGGAGTGTTGAACGGGTGGGGTGGATCGGTTCCATTCCGTTCATCGCCGGTTTGGTTGGGATGCTGTTGCTCGGATGGAGTTCGGATCGCTCGGGCGAGCGTCGTTGGCATTTTGCAATTCCACAATTGACTGCTGCCCTGGCGCTCGGTTTGTGGTTCGTCGTTCCGCAGTGGAACGCGCTGCTGGTCACGATGTTCACTTTGGTTGTGTTCGGCACAATCGCGTACCTTCCAGCATTTTGGGCATTCCCTTCTGCATTCTTATCCAGTTCTGCAGCTGCGGCGGCGGTTGGATTCATTAATTGCACTGCTAGCATCGGCGGATACTTCGGTCCCAAAATCGTCGGCGACATCAGCCAACGCACCGGCTCGTTTGATGGCGGATTCGCGGTAATGATTGCGTGTTTCGTTATCGCATCAGCATTGGTCTTGATGTGTCCGCGAGAGAAAGTTTAACAACCTGCATTGAAGATTTACGGGGCAACCGTCCGTGGCGTAGATATCGATTCGCAAACGCGATGCACCCATTATCATGGCGAACGCGACATAGTGGCGATTAAGTTTAGATGCTGCGGCAACTGGTTCGCGTGCCTTCAATGTCATTCCGAGTTAGCTGGACATGCAGCTGAGGTTTGGGCGAAAGAGGAAGCTGGCGAACAAGCAGTAATGTGCGGCAGCTGCGGAACGCAGTTGACCATTCGCGAATATCTCAATAGCGCCTCCGCGTGTCCGCATTGCGAGCATCGGTTCAATCCGGGCTGCGCAAGGCACCATCATCTCTATTTCGAGATGTAATGAGCGACTAAGGCCTAACTCTTAAGTTTTACTTCAAACGGCGCGCCGGTCCTGGCGCGGATCTCGTCCACGGTTGCTTCGGAATGGATCTCGGTCAGGACGAGACCACCACCCGGTTTCACTTCGAACACGCACAAATCAGTGATGATTAGATTCACCACTCCAAGTCCGGTGATCGGCAACGTGCACTTTTTCAAAATCTTTGGGCTGCCGTCTTTGGACGTATGCTCCAGCACCGCAACAACGCGCTTCACACCTGCGACCAGATCCATCGCGCCGCCCGGCCCCTTGATCATCTTTCCGGGAATCATCCAGTTTGCAATGTCACCGCTGTCGGTTACTTCAAACGCGCCAAGAATGGCGAGATCAATATGTCCGCCGCGAATCTGGCCGAACGAGTCGGCGCTGGAGAAGAACGCTGAGCCCGGCATCGTGGTGATGGTTTGCTTGCCAGCGTTAATCAGATCGGGATCTTCTTCGCCCGGCTCGGGAAACGGTCCGATGCCTAACAAACCGTTCTCGGATTGCAGCGTGACGTTCATTCCTTTCGGAATGTAATTGGCCACAAGCGTCGGAATGCCGATACCCAAATTGACGTAGTAGCCGTCGCGCAATTCCTGCGCGGCGCGCTTTGCCATCAAATCGCGAGTGGGTGAAGAAGTTTTCTTATTTGGGTCGGCGCCTTGAACCGTGCAGAACTCGATCCGCTTCTCGTAGTTTGCGCCCTGAATGATCCGGCTAACGAAAATGCCCGGGGTGTGGATTTGGTCGGGATCGAGCTCACCGATCTCGACGAGCTGTTCGACTTCAGCCACGCAAATTTTGCCACAGGTGGCGATCATCGGATTGAAATTCCGTGATGTCTTTCGGTAAATGAGGTTCCCGGATTTATCGCCCTTCCATGCCTTGACGATGGAAAGCTCGGCGGTGATCCCGGGCTCGAGCACATAATCAGTACCGTTGAAGTTCTTTGTCTCTTTGCCTTCGGTAAGTTTGGTGCCGAAACCCGTCCGCGTGTAAAATCCCGGAATTCCGGCGCCCCCGGCTCGCAATCGTTCCGCAAGTGTCCCCTGTGGAATCAGCTCAAGTTCCAATTCGCCCGCCAGCACTTGTCGCTCGAACTCTTTGTTCTCGCCGACGTACGACGCCATCACTTTTTTCACCTGGCGCGTCGGGAGAAGAACCCCCATTCCGAAATTGTCGACGCCGGCGTTGTTCCCGACAATCGTTAGGTCTTTGACGCCGCTATCATGCAGCGCGGCGATGAGATTTTCGGGAATGCCGCACAATCCGAACCCACCTGCAGCGATCGTCATGCTGTCATGTAGCAGTCCTTCTAGCGCGGCTTTTGCATTCGGATAAACCTTGTTCATCTGGCCAACAGTTTAACCACGGAGCGC
>DATBEX010000070.1:0-8818 GCA_036558805.1 Candidatus Udaeobacter sp. | reverse complement strand
TATGTTGAACCTGAACTGGTTAAGTCCGACGAGTTGAACGATTCCGATTCGCAGGTAAAGAAAAGAAAATCAATGTCTACCGAAAAGAAACCAGAATACAGCCCGGGATTGGCGGGAGTGATCGCGGGCGAAACAGCGATTTGCTGGGTCGATCCCAATGCCGGGTTGATGTATCGCGGCTACGACATCCATGAAATGGCGCAGAAAGCGAGTTTCGAGGAAGTTGCGTACCTCCTGCTAAATGGTGAGTTGCCCAACGGAAAACAGTTGGTCGAGTTCACACAACAAATTGCCTCTGAACGTGCACTTCCGGGTCCGGTGATCGAAATGCTGCGCCTTTTGCCGAGCAAGACCCATCCGATGGACATGTTGCGCACTGGTGTTTCGATGCTGAGCGCTTTTGATAAAGACTTGAGCGACAATTCACACGACGCCAACATACGCAAATCGATCCGCCTGATCGCCCGTGTTTCGACGCTAATTACTGACGGCTGGCGCATCTCGCACGGAGAAGAGCTCATTCCAGAAAAGCCTGACCTCACTCAGGCCGGTAATTTCTTTTATAAATTAGAGGGGAAAGTTCCGCAGGATTGGCAAATCCGAATGCTGGACACGATTTTCAACCTCTACGCCGACCACGAATTTAACGCCTCTACTTTTGCTGCGCGAGTGACCGCCTCGACGCTCGCTGGAATCTACGCTGCTGTGACGTCAGCAGTCGCGACGCTCAAAGGACCATTGCACGGAGGCGCTAATGAGGAATCGATGAAGATGCTCGAGGAAATCGGGACGCCAGACCGTGCGGAAGACTGGCTAATGAAAAGACTGGGCACAAAAGAGAAGATCATGGGATTCGGCCATCGCGTTTACAAAAAGGGCGATTCACGCGTGCCTGTAATGCGAGAGATCGCGCGCGATCTGGGCAAGCGCACCGGCAAGGAAAACTGGGTGCCAATCTGCGAAAAGCTCGAGGAAGTGATGGACCGGGAGAAACATCTTTGCGCCAATGTGGATCTCTATGCGGCGCCTGTGTTTTGGATGCTCGGGTTTCCACCGGAATTAAACACGCCTCTGTTCGCCGCCTCGCGCGTTGCCGGCTGGTGCGCGCATGTGACCGAGCAACACGATCACAATCGGCTCATTCGCCCGCGCTCACTTTACGTTGGGCATGAGTTGCGTCCATATCCGGGCACGCCAAAAAGGTAAGGACACTGCAGCGCGGCGTCGCTACCAGCGATGAAAGAATCGCAGTCTCTGCAGGAAAAGTACGCGCCGAACAATGCCTGCTGGGGCTGTGGTCCGGCTAATCCAGACGGACTACATATCCAGAGTTTCCCAAGAAACGGCGAAGTCGTCGCGCAATGGAAACCCGAGAAAAAATACGAAGCTTTTGAGGGAGTTCTGAATGGTGGCGTGATCGGCACATTGCTCGATTGCCATTGCAATTGGACGGCGGCCTATCATCTGATGGAGCGCGCGAAAGAAGATCAACCGCCCTGCACTGTCACGGCGGAGTACGCAATCAAATTGCTTAGGCCGACGCCGACGAACGATTTGGTGTTTCTTTCCGCCAAAGTTGTCGATCTGACGGACGATCGTGCAACGATTGAAGGAACACTCACCGCAGGCGGAAAAGTTTGCGCTACGTGCCGAGGAGTTTTTGTCGCGGTGAAGGAAGGCCATCCTGCGTATCATCGATGGTAAGAGGTTTTCTCTCGGTAATCTTGCTGGCGGCGAGTGCAGCGTTCGGGGAGAATGATGCGGCGAGCCGGATTGCAGCAATAGAGGGGCGAATTGGCGGCCGAATCGGTGTGGCAGCGATCGATACGGCTAACAGCAAACGTGTTAGTTACCGGGCGGATGACCGGTTCCCGATGTGCAGCACGTTTAAGTTTCTCGCGGCCGCCGCGGTGCTGAAGCGCGTCGATGAGAAAAAAGAGACGTTGGACCGATTCGTATCTTATGGCGCAAAAGACATCCTGGAATATGCGCCGGTGACAAAAGAACACCTCAAGGATGGCGGCATGACCCTGGCCGCTTTATGCGAAGCCGCCATTGAACAAAGCGACAACACGGCCGGTAATCTGCTCTTGAATGCTATCGGCGGACCCATGGGTCTCACCAATTTTGCGCGCACCCTTGGCGATTCAGTGACGCGGCTTGATCGGAATGAGCCGGAATTGAACAGCGCCATTCCCGGTGACGAGCGCGACACGACGACACCTGCGGCGATTTGTTCGGACATGCAGAAGCTATTGCTCAGTGACGTTCTGTCAGACGCGTCACACCGCCAGCTCGAAAACTGGTTGCACCGTAATGAAACCGGAAGCCATCTGATTCGCACCGGCGTTCCGAAAAACTGGATTATTGGCGACAAAACCGGTCGCGGATCAAACGGCACTACCAACGACATTGCCATTATGCGTCCGCCCGGTCGCGCGCCGATCCTGTTGGCAATTTACTCTTCAGGATCAACGGCGACTGCGAACGACCGAGACGCGTCTATCGCTGCGGTGGCGAAGGTTGTCGCTGAATCGATGTGATCGAAAGAGGTTCCGAGGAGCGCCCGAAATTTGACGCCCGAATTTCGTCGATGCGCGACGACCGTTAATGCATTTAGCTTTGTTTCATGAGAAACTCGAGCTTTCGCATTCTTCCACTTCCGACAGATATTGCTGAGGAAGCGCGACGCAGAGCAGGATCTGGCGTTGGTGACCATGCGGTGATCAAAGTGGATTCACCGACTGCCTATCCGTGCCGTCATTGCCTGCGCTGGGCAAAGCCTGGCGAGCGCGTCGTTCTATTTCCTTATGCCTCGATTCCAGCAGGTCATCCATACTCTGAAACCGGGCCGATTTTTGTTCACGTCGAGCCGTGCGAACGTTACGGCGCGACTGCAGAATATCCGGCCGATTTTCGCAATGGCCGAGTGTTCCGCGCTTACGATGCAGATTACAACATGATCGAAGCGGAGGTGGCGAATGGAAATGAACCCGAAGCAGTCATCGAAAAGCTCTTTCAAAATCCGAAAACCGAATTTGTGGATGCGCGCAGCGTTACTCGCGGTTGCTTCACCTTCCGAATCCAGCGCGCATGAGAAATGCTAAATTTGCTGCCCGAATTTCGTCGATGCACCAACTCACATGACTGCTTAGTTTGCTGACATGAAAACAATGGAACTTCTTCCTCCGACTGAAACGATGTATCGCGCGTTAGTGAATCGCGATTCGAGTTTTGAAGGAATATTTTTTGTTGGAGTACGCACGACTGGAATTTTCTGCCGGCCGACCTGCACGGCGAAAAAGCCGGCGCGGGAGAATGTCGATTTCTTCGCGACATCGAGCGACGCGTTGGAGAGCGGTTATCGTCCCTGCTTGCGTTGCCATCCGATGGATCCGAATCAACGTCCGCCCGGATTGATCGAGCGTCTCCGGACGGAGGTCGAGCGCGCCCCGGGCGGACGTCTCACCGACAAAGAGCTGGCGGCGCTGGAGATCGATCCTTCGACTGCGAGACGTCAATTCAAACGCCATTACGGAATGACGTTTCAGGCTTATCATCGCGCGCGGCGAATGGGTCTCGCTTTGAGCCAGGTGCGACACGGCGGCCGCGTCGAGGAAGCGCGCAGTGGCAGCGGTTTCGAATCGGAGAGCGGTTTTCGAGATGCGTTTACCAGGATTTTTGGCGAACTGCCTTCGAACGCGAAAGAAAGCGCACCGCTTCTTGCGGAGCGAATCGAGACACCGCTCGGAGCAATGATCTCCGTCGCCGACAACGAAGGTCTGCGGCTACTCGAGTTTATCGACCGCCGTGCAACCGAACGGGAATTATCAACACTGCGAAAACGTTTGCGGACAAATGTAGTGCCAGGAAAACATCGGCATTTGGAAGCGGTCCGCTCGCAATTAGCCGATTACTTCTCGGGCAAGAACCTTGAGTTTAGCATACCATTGGCGCCGGTCGGTTCGCCGTTCCAACTGCGTGCCTGGAAGATTTTGCAATCAATTCCGTTGGGCGAAACACGCTCGTATTCCTGGATGGCGAAGCGTTTGGGGGATGAAAATGCGCGGCGGGCCGTTGGCCGTGCGAACGGCACAAACATGGTTTGCATTATCATTCCCTGTCATCGCGTGATCCGCGCTGATGGCACGCTTTGCGGATACGGCGGTGGTTTGTGGCGCAAGAAATGGTTACTGGACCACGAGCGTCATTGGACCAACATGTGACGCGTCATCGGGGAGAAGTCTGAGTTTGACCCTTTCCACGAATCGCTCTCGATACTTGTCACGACTTATTCTCCAAAAACCCGGTGTCCATACCCAAACTTCTTGCTGGTGTTGTCTTCAACGTCGCCTTCTACGCTGTTCTTCTTTTTGTCCCCGCTGGCACGTTGCACTGGTGGCGTGCATGGGTGTTTCTCGTCGTTACCGTCGCCGTGATGGGGACAGCCGTGTTTAGCATTTGGCCTGATGACACTGGCCTGTTCTCCGAGCGCGCAAGGGGGATCATCCAGAAAGGGCAGCCGCTTTGGGACCGGGTTTTCGTAATTCTGCTGGTTATCGCCTTTGTGGGTCAAATCGTCTTCATTCCTCTTGACGCGTTCCGGTTCCATCTTCTGCCAAGACCCAGCTGGCTCATTTCGATCTTCGGACTGGCGCTCTATATCGCGGGTTGGTGGATCATGACGCTGGCGATGAAGGCCAATCCCTTTGCAGTGCCAGTCGTCAGGCTTCAGCAAGACAGGCATCAACGGGTCATCGACACCGGCATTTATGGTGTGGTACGGCATCCCATGTATGCAGGGTTCATCCCGATGGTTGTAGGGCCCGCGCTCTGGATGGAATCGTACGTTGCGGCTTTACTGGCCATCGTTCCGATCGCCGTTCTGGCAATGCGGAGCCTGTTCGAGGAGCGATTTTTGAGAAGGGAATTGAAAGGTTACGAAGCTTACACGGAAAAAGTCCGGTACCGGTTGATCCCATTTGTCTGGTAGAAACGCGCCTCGGGTAACTCGAACATCCGACCCGCGGCGACGATTATTTGGACAGACGCAAAATTATTTGAATCCAAGGCCGAGGCGGCCCGCATCTCAGTGAAAACAAACGACGATTGTTATGATTCAGGACTTCAAATTCGCTGTACGACAACTTCTCAAGACGCCGGGATTCACCACGGTGGCGGTGTTAACACTTGCGATGGCGATTGGCGTCAACTCCGCAACTTTTGCTCTGATCAATGGAGTGTTGCTGAAGCCGGTGGTGCCGCTCCGGCCGAGCGAAGTCGTGAATGTGTTCACAGCCAGACAGAACGCGAGCCACGACTATCGCCAGTTCTCCTACAACGAATACCGCGAGCTGCGCGACAACGGCAGAGACATTTTCGTCGATGTTTCCGCGCTCGAGTTCGCCGTCGCGGGCATTGGGCGCGATCACGAAATGCGGCGCAGCTTCGCATTTCTGACTTCGGAAAATTATTTCCCAATGATGGGAGTGCAGCCTTTTCGCGGCCGGTTCTATAACGCCGAGGAATGCAAACCGAATGCGAACATGGCCGTGGTGGTGACGAGCTATGGTTTTTGGAAACGCAACGGCGCCCGCAACGATTTCGTCGGTAGCACGCTTCACATCAATGGACAGCCGTACACAGTCATCGGCATTGCGCCGGACGGATTCAGCGGCGCAAACGCGCTCATCGCGCCCGACATTTGGTTGCCGCTCGGAGTTCGTTCGCAGCTCGGTTCCGTCTTCGGCGATTCCGAAAGGGTGTACGACCTGTTGGACCCGAAAAATTACACATTCAATCTCACGGCGCGGCTACGTCCGGGGTTGACCATCGACGCGGCTAAAGCGCGTTTGCCGGTACTGGCGCAACGATTGAACGGCATCCAACCGGAAGGCAGCGAAGGCACACGGGAGCTCCAACTTTACCCGGTGTCGCGATTCGGCCTGAGTACGCAACCAGAGGACGAAGGCCCGATTACCCTGATCGCGACGTTGTTAATGGCAATGGCCGGCGCGGTTTTGCTCATCGCGTGCCTGAATCTCGCGAACATGCTGCTCGCGCGCGGCACATCGCGTTCGAAGGAAATCGCGGTCAGGCTGGCTGTTGGAGCATCACGCTGGCAGATCATTCGGCAATTATTATCCGAGGGACTTGTGCTTGCCGTTTGCGGCGGCGCAATCGGCCTTGTCCTCAGCGCCTGGTGTAACAATCTTTTACTCGAACAATTTCGTAGTCTGCTCTCGTCCGTTAATTTTTCCTTCGTCGTCAAATTGCGGCCGGACGCGGTGGTATTAGCAGTCACATTCCTTTTTTGCCTGATTGCAACAATGCTTTTCAGCCTCGGCCCGGCTTGGAAAGCGACGAAGGCCGATCTCGTTAGCGACCTCAAAGAGCAAGTCGGCGAGCCGGCTCGCATCGGGCGCTTGAGTCGTTTCTTTGCACCGCGTCATATTTCGGTCATGGCACAAATCGCGCTCTCGCTCATGCTGCTCTTCGCTGCAGGATTGTTCTTCCGTGGCGCGCTTAAAGCGTCCGGGCTTAACCCGGGCTTTATCGCGTCCGGCGATCTCATCAGTGAGTTCGATTTTAGTTTAATTAAGAAAGCGCCAGCCGATTCGCGTCGGCTGATGTTTCAGATTGTGCAACGCGTACGGGAGTTGCCCGGCGTAACCGCGTCGGCAATCGGCACGATGCTCCCGTATTCCGATTTCACGACTGCGCGCCGCGTCCTGCGGACGAAAGACGCCATGCCCAGCGATCCCAAAGCTCCGGACCCAAGCGTCAACGCACTCTACACCGCGATCACCCCGGGTTACTGCGACGCATTGGGCATAAAGCTACTGCGGGGCCGCGAGTTCACTCGGGACGAATCCGAAAACAAAGATGGGCGTCGCGTGGCGATTATTGACGAAGAACTGGCCAAAAAACTTTTCCAAAATGAAGATGCAATTGGCCAGCATATTCGCTACACACAACCTCCCAAGGACGGTTCGGCTAACGACATGGAAATCGTCGGCATCGTCAGCAAGCACCGGCATGACATTCAGAACGATTCTATCAGGTGCCGATTGTTTGTGCCGTTAGCGCAGGGATACAGTGGCCAGACCTATCTGCATGTCAGGCTCAATACGCAAGATCGAGGTGCTGTCACCGCGTTGATGCCGACACTGCGCCAAACCCTGCGCGAGATCGATCCCGATCTGCCGTTGCTGCAAATGACGCCATATGTCGATCTAATCGAAAAGTCACCCAATCTTTGGATCGTCAAGCTTGGCGCAGCTGTCTTCGGTACTTTTGGCGCTATCGCGCTCGTGTTAGCCGCCGTCGGTGTTTATGGCGTGAAGGCTTATGCCGTCGCGTGCCGGACTCGAGAGATCGGAATCCGCATGGCATTGGGCGCACATCGACGCGACGTGTTCGCCCTTATTATGCGACAGGGCGCGATGCAAACAGCTCTGGCTGTCGGCATCGGCCTTCTTCTTTCGCTCGCTGCTGGGCGGGTCCTGGCCAAAATCTTGTATGACGTAAGTCCAACCGATCCATTTGCGCTGATCAGCGCAAGCTTGATGCTCGCGATTGCGGCGCTTCTTGCTTGTTTCTTTCCGGCGAATCGCGCCACGCGGGTCAATCCGATCACGGCGTTGCGAACCGAATAAAGCAAAAGGCGGCCTGATGCAGACAATTGTGTTTCTGCCATCAAAAAAAGAGAATGAGGCCAGACAAAATTTTAAGTCGGCAACGTCTGCAATATGATGAGTGTCCAAGGCGAGGGAGCCGAGCGTCTGGCGGAGATTTTCCGGGAGATTTTCTCCTTGTCGGAAGCAAAGCGGTCAAATCATTCGAAATCCGCAGTGACCGATGATTCAATCGAATTGTTCGACGGGCAGACCGCAAGTGAGACACCCGAGACTTGCGCTCCGCAAGTGAAACAAGCAACCGACCGGCGCAACGGGTCCGAAAATCAGGGACCTCAGCATTAGGAACACCGGCTTGAACGCAGGCTTTGATAAAGTTGCTGCGCGCCCGGGGTGACTCGAACACCCGACCCACGGATTAGAAATCCGTTGCTCTATCCTGCTGAGCTACGGGCGCAGAAATTCGCATAGACATATACGCCGTTTCGCGATGAATAAAAGATATCCGAACTCGCAATTCTCGCGTCTCTTTCTCTCGCGCGCAGCTCATAACGGGACTGCGCCAGTGACTTGCACGTCACGACTGATAACATGGCGGCATGAAATGGCTCGCTCGGGTGCGCGCGGCGGTAACCGACCCTAACTCGCTCCGGCCCTGGAGCGTGGTCGCTAACGACGGGATCATCGCCACGGCCGGCATCCTCGAGGGTTTCGCAGGGGCAGGCGCCAGCCACGCGACGCTGGTCACCGCAGGCACCTCGGCGACCATCGCAGGGATGCTGAGCGCCGGCGGCTCGGAGTGGGCTGAGGCAGCCGCGGAGCGCGAAGCCCATCTTACCGCCGTCGAGGAGGAGACGGCCGACCGCGCTCGCCAGCCCGACGTCGAGCTCGCCGAGCTGGTCGCCTACTACGAAGCAAAAGGCCTCGGCGCCGAGCTGGCACGCGAGGTCGCCGGCGAGCTGATGGCGCGCAACGCGCTCGACGCCCAGCTGGAGAGCGAGCACGGCATCCTCGAGGTCAAGTCCCGCGCCGACGTCGTGCGGGCCGGGGTCGGGTCGGCGATCGCGTACGCCCTCGGCGCAGCCATCCCGCTCGTGATCACCCTCACGGCGCCGGTGACGGCCGAGGCCTCGGTGGTACTTGTCGCTGTGCTCGTGTCGCTCACGGTGACGTCGATCGTC
>DATBEX010000069.1:0-8299 GCA_036558805.1 Candidatus Udaeobacter sp. | reverse complement strand
TCGCGCGCCGTACAAGATTTGCTTAACCCACGGTTTCGTCGTCGACCTCGACGGGAAGAAAATTTCCAAGTCTGCCGCGTATGAGAAACCGATGGATGTCGGTCATTTTGTGGAGAAACACGGGGCGGACCTGGTGCGACTTTGGGCGAGCAGTATCGATTACACCGCAGACGTACCGTTTTCTGAAGAAATCTTTACACGCCTGGGAGACACTTATCGCCGAATTCGCAACACGCTGCGCATTCTGCTGGGAAACCTCCATGATTTTCCTGCTGTAGCCGGGGGCGGTGACCCCGGTCGTCCGGCAGCACCAATTCCGGCTGCTGCAACGCTGGTCGATCGCTGGATTTTGGAGCGTTTGAACGATGTAATCGCCAATTGCCGATCGGCGTACGAAGCCTTCGAGTTCCACAAGGTTTATCACGTGCTGAACCAATTTTGCGCCGTCGATCTGAGCAGCCTCTATATCGATATCACCAAGGATCGGATGTATTGCGACGCGGCCGATTCGCCTCGCCGTCGAGCAACGCAGGCAGTGATGCATGAAATATTCGATGCCCTGTGCCGATTGCTCGCGCCGGTTCTCGTATTCACGGCTGAGGAATCGTGGCAATATTCGGCGTCGACCGGTTCGGTCCATTTGCAGGAATTTCCGCAAGTGGACTATCGAGGGCACGAGGCAAGCGACCAGGTTGCAGAATTGCTAAGATTACGTGGCGTGATCGGCCAGGCGATCGAACAAGCCCGGCAGCAAAAGCTAATTGGTAATGCTCTCGAGGCAGCGGTTGTTTTAAGTTCAAACTCCGATGTCACGACGAAAATCAGCAAGGAAGAGCTGGAGGAATTTTTCATTTTGAGTGACCTGACGATTTGCCAGGCGGATGAAGCGAGTGCGTCCGTCACCGAAACAGCATACAAAAAATGTGTCCGCTGCTGGCGTCACCGGCCAGCTGTTGGGACAAGCAAAGAGCATCCCGATTTGTGCGATCGGTGCGAAAGTGTAGTCACAGCTCTATCAAAGAAAGCCCGATGATCGATATCTGTCATTCCGAGCGCAGTGAAGTCAGAGCGCAACGGAGTCGAGGAATCTCTCGAATAGAAATTCAATCAGAGATGTCTCGACTTCGCTCGACATGACACAAAGGGCCGAAAGACGTGAAGTTCATTCTTTTTCTCTCGCTTCCGCTCTACGCACTGGATCAGTGGACCAAACAGATGGTTCTGCGGTTCATCAGCCCTGATGAACCGCGCGTCCTGGTATCGGACTTCTTTAGCCTGGTTAACGTGACGAATACCGGCGCAGCGTTTGGATCCTTCAGAGGCAACAATACTTTTTTCGTCACCATTTCATCTATTGCGCTTGTAGTCGTCCTGGGGCTTCTTTTGCGGCCCCGATTACCTGATCGTTGGCGTGATATTTCCCTGGCACTTCTTCTCGCCGGGATCCTGGGAAACCTTACAGACCGTCTTTTATATGGGCACGTGATCGATTTTCTCCTTTTCGACTTGCATGTTCCATATGCGCATCCCTGGCCGGCCTTTAATGTCGCCGACTCCTGCATCTCGATCGCGGTAGTGTTGTTCATCATTCATTCGTTCCGGAAGCAGAAGAGTTCCGGGTAGGATGGCGCGCCGCGGTGATGCGTTGCGCTTCACGCAGCCAAGCGGCTACAGTGAGCGCGTGAAACCTTCGGCGATGGAAGATGAAGCGCGCAAAGTCGCTGCGCACTTACGCGAGGCTGGCCACATCGCGTACTTTGCCGGCGGTTGTGTGCGCGACATGGTCCGCGGTTTGGCACCAAAGGATTACGACATCGCCACCGACGCGCGACCGGACGTGGTTCAGAGGCTGTTTCCACGGACTTATGCGGTCGGCGCGCATTTTGGCGTGATTATCGTTATGGAAAACGATTTCCAATTTGAGGTGGCAACATTTCGTTCGGATGAGGCCTATATCGACGGCCGGCACCCGACCGCAGTTCATTTTTCAACGCCCGAAGAGGACGCCCGGCGCCGGGATTTCACGATAAACGGAATGTTTTACGATCCAGTTGCAGAAGAAGTGATTGATTTCGTCGGCGGGCGCGCTGACATCAATGCAAAATTGGTGCGCGCCATCGGCGATCCCGCGCAGCGCTTTGGGGAGGATCGGTTGCGAATGTTGCGTGCGGTCCGGTTCACGACGGTCCTCAATTACCAGATCGACGCGAAAACATGGGACGCACTCGTCGCAAACGCAGCCTCGATCAACGAGATCAGCGCGGAACGAATCCGCGATGAGTTGGTGCGGATTTTTCTGTCGCATCACCGCGGGCGTGGATGGGACTTGCTCGACGCCAGCGGACTGATGCGCGCTATCCTCCCTGAGATTGATGCCATGAAAGGGTGCGAACAACCCGAGCAATTTCATCCCGAAGGCGACGTTTTTAAGCACACCCGATTAATGCTGGATTTTTTGCCTGAGAAAGTCTCTGTGGCGCTCGTTTTTGCTGTGTTGTTTCATGATGTGGCCAAACCGCGCACCGCAACTGTGGATAAAACAGGGCGCATTCGATTTAGCGGGCATGATCGCTTCGGCGCCGAGATGACGGAAGAAATCATGCGGCGTTTGCGGTTTTCAGGCGCGGAAATCGAGGCCACGGTCGAGATGGTACGGCAGCACATGGTTTTTAAGGACACGCCCAAGATGCGTGTGGCAAAGTTGAAGCGTTTCATGGCGCGACCAACCTTTGAGGACGAGCTCGAGCTGCATCGTGTTGATTGCCAGGGTAGCCATCGCATGCTCGACAATTACGAATTTCTTCTTCGGAAACGCGAGGAATTTGCGCATGAACCGATCATTCCGCCGCCACTCGTGCGAGGGGACGATCTGATCGCTCTCGGTCTAAGACCGGGCCCAAAGTTTGCCGAAATTCTTGAAGCGGTCGAGACGGGTCAGCTCGAGGGAAGGTTGCGCGACCGGCAGGAAGCCCTGGAGTGGGTGAAACGGGAATACGCGCCGGGCGCGAAACAGTAGCGTGGAATGAGAATCCTGATGATTAGCGCTGAAGGGCCGCCGCTGCAGCGGACTGCCGCGTTGACTGACGTGATGGATGCGCTCCCCGCTGCGCTCCGTGCCCGAGGCCATGAGGTGTGTGTGGTTCTTCCATTCTACCGGGAGATTCGAGAGAATGCCGCATTCAAGAGAAAGAACACGGGGATTGCTGTCGATGTGCAGGTGGGAGACAAACCTTATCCCGCGCGATACCTTGAGGGACGAAGCGCCAGTGGCGTGCAGTTGTTCCTGGTTCGCTGCGATGAATTTTTCGATCGCGAAGGAATTTACGGCGAACGGGGCAAGCCCTACGAGGACAACGCCTCGCGATTTATCTTTTTTTGCAAGGCAGCGCTGGAGTTATCTCGCCGACTCACGCCGCAAATACAAATTCTGCATGTGCACGATTGGGCGGCGGCGCTGGTGCCAGTCTTTGTGTATGCGCAAGGAATGCCGTTTAACACCGTTTTGACCATTCATCATGTCGCGGACCAGGGGAGTTTTTGGGGGCTCGATTTTGGGCTGACAAACCTGCCGGAGCGATTTTTTACCCTGCATGGAGTCGAATTCTTCGGACGTCTGAATTTTCTCAAAGGCGGAATTTTGTACGCTGAAAAGATCACAACCGTGAGCGAACGTTACCGGCGCGAAATCCTGACGCCCTCCGGCGGCTACGGTCTCAATGGCGTCTTGCGCGAAAATGCGCAACGCCTGAGTGCAATCTTAGATGGCGCTGATTACAAGCTCTGGGACCCGGCATCAGATCGATTGTTACCTGCACGCTACGATGCGAAAGGGCTTCGCGGAAAACAGGTTTGCCGTGATGCCTTGCTAACGGAGATGAAGCTCGCGCCTGGCCCGCGGGGTCCGGTCTTCGGCATGGTGACCCGCGTTGTTCAGGAAAAAGGTTTCGAAATTCTGGTGCCGCTGCTCGATCGACTCTTATGGGATGATGTGCGCTTGATCATTCTCGGGGAAGGCGATCCTGCGTATGAAACCGCCCTTGCGGTCGCAGCGAGAAAATTCCCGACGAGATTTGCCTATCAAAAAGATTATGACGCGAAACTGGCGCATCTGATCGAAGCGGGGATGGACATCAGCTTGATTCCATCACAATTTGAACCGGCTGGTTTGAGCGCAATGTACAACCTAAAGTACGGTGCTCTCCCGGTCGCGCGCGCGACCGGCGGAATTCACGAGATCATCGAGGACTATGATCCGGCCTCAGACAGCGGTTACGGGTTCCTCTGTTACGAATATTCAAGCGAAGCGTTCTGGGACGCAATTAAGCGCGCGCGGCAAACCTTCGGCGAACGGAATCTCTGGACCAAACTGATGAAACGGGCGATGGCGCGCGACTTTTCCTGGGAGGCGTCCGCACAGCATTACGAGGCCCTGTATAAAGAACTTGTTGGCACAGTCGGAGGAGCCGCCGCCTAGCCAGCACGCTCTTGATACGCCGATCAAGGTTTCCGCTTGTCAAACCGAGCCATCTGTGGAACTTTGCGCGGCTTTTTCTCCGGCTCATGGCTTACGCAATCATCAAGACTGGTGGCAGACAGTTTCGCATCGCGGAAGGCGATACGATCGACGTCGATCTTCTGGATCTCGATCCCGGCAAGACTGCGACGTTTGGCGAGGTGTTAATGTTTTCCGATGGAAAAGATGTGACGCATGGGAGCCCGCTTATCTCCGGGGCAAAAGTCACCGCTGAAGTTCTGGAACAACGCAAGGGCGAGAAAGTCGTCGCGTTCAAGTACAAACGACGCAAGGGCTATCACCGGACGGTTGGGCATCGTTCCAAATTGACGCGTGTGAAGATCAAGAGCATCAGTGTAGGAGCAAAAAAAGCGTCGACGAAAAAGGCCGAAGACTAGGTCTCAATTCATAATTTTCCAATGGCTCACAAAAAAGGACAAGGGAGCGTTAAGAATGGCCGGGACAGCGTTAGCAAACGGCTGGGTGTAAAAAAATTCGGCAGCGAAAGGGTTATCGCCGGCAACATCATCGTGCGCCAGCGCGGAACAAAATTTCTGCCTGGAAGAAACGTTGGGCTTGGCCGGGACTATACGATCTTTGCGCTGATCGACGGAAGCGTGCGTTTCGACCGTGCCGGGCGCCGTGTGAATGTCGATCCTTTGGTGACTGACAGTTAGCCTGTTGATTCTCCTTCCCGCAGCATGTCGGACTGCGATATAAACGCATTTCGTTCATGAGATATAACACTGTTATCCTTTTTGGCGCGCCGGGCAGCGGCAAAGGCACACAGGGCAAGACGCTCGGCACGATCCCGCGTTATTATCATTGCGCCTGCGGCGATGTGTTCCGCTCGATCGATACGCGCACGAAAGTTGGCAAGGCTTTTCTGGAATATTCGAGCAAAGGTCAGTTGGTTCCGGACGATATCACGGTCGAGCTTTGGCGAGAAGCAATCGATGCTGCGGTGGAAGCCCACAAGTTCAAGCCCGACATCGACACACTGGTGTTGGATGGTATTCCTCGGAATGTTGGCCAGGCAAAGATCATGGAAGAGATGATCGACGTGAAAAAAGTGTTTCATCTGGCATGTCCGAGTCGCGATACGCTCTTTTACCGGCTCAAGAAGCGCGCGTTGAAGGACAATCGCCTGGACGACGCGAACGAACAGGTCATTAAGCGGCGCCTCGAGATTTACGAAAAGGAATCGAAGCCGGTGCTTTCGTATTACTCGAAACAGCTGGTGACTGTGGTTGACGCGACTCAGCCGCCCGCCAAGGTTCTGCTCGATATTCTACAGAGCGTGAACGACGGCGTGTATGAACCAGCAGCAGCAGCAGTTTGAAAATTTCACGGCTTCGAGCCTGTACTGCGAAAAGTGCAAAGCCGCCATGCCGGTGCGCGAGCGCCTGCTTCTTGTTCTGCCGGACCGCGAGATTTTCGAGTATCTCTGCTCTGGCTGTGGATCGTCCGTAGGCAGGCGCGAGATTACGACTGGCGAGAAACTTTTGGCGCAAGCGATGGCCGGAAGGCGTTCACGTCGTCCCGCAAAGATTCGCCAACTGACACCGTAATTCGGCATGCGGATCGTTTTCATCGGCACGGGCGAAATCGGGGTGCCGACGCTGCAAGCCTTGCTGAAGTCGGAACACGAAGTCGTTGGCGTTGTGACGCAACCCGATAAGCCAGTCGGACGCGCTCAATTGGTCGAACCGCCGCCGATTAAGAAGACGGTTGCCGCGATGAAGGTGCCGGTTTTGCAACCCTCTCGAATTAAAGAGCGGCAGGCCATTGAAGAAATTCGTGTGTTAAAGCCCGATACGATCGTAGTCATGGCGTATGGGCAAATCTTGCCGGGGAACGTTCTCGAAATTCCAAGGACTGCCTGTGTGAATCTACACGCGTCACTCTTGCCACGTTGGCGCGGCGCTGCACCGATCCAGGCAGCGATTGCTGCGGGTGATTCCCAGACCGGTATCACCGCGATGTATATGGATGAAGGGCTCGACACCGGCGACATCCTCCTGGAACGAACCATCGACATTCAGCCAACTGACACGGGTCGTTCATTGCATGATCGCCTGGCGAAGATTGCTCCCGAAGCGCTGTTAGAATCTTTGCGACTGTTAGAACAAGGCATTGCGCCGCGTATTCCTCAGGACAACGCACTTGCGACGCATGCTCCGAAATTGAAACGGGAAGACGGCAAGATCGATTGGTCGGAGCCAGCTGATGCGCTCGAGAGAAAAATTCGCGCGTTTAATCCATGGCCTGGCGCGTTTACGCTTGTAACTGACAGGGACGGGCGCCAGCTGAGAATGAAAATTTTGGATGCAGGCGTCGTCGACCTCAAAGGGCGGCCAGGGGAGGTTCTGCGTGCTCGCTCCAATGAGTTGATTGTCGGCACCGGCAGGAACGCACTTTCTGTGTGGCATGTTCAACTTGAAGGAAAATGGCGCATGAGCGCAGACGACTTCATTCGCGGGCATGCACGATTGCTTGAGAGGAAGCTGAAGTAAATTGTCAGGGTGACGCGTCCGTCGCTACTTCGGCGGACATACGTGTTTGTGCTTTGCAAGAGCGGGTATCTTCTGTTTGATGTTGGCCTGAGGTCATGCAAGCAGAAAAGCCGGCGTATAAACGCATCGTTCTCAAACTGAGTGGCGAAGCCGTACAGGAGCGCGGTGGGCGCGACAACATTTCGCCCACGGTCGTGCGCGAGATTGCTGATCGGATTAAAGAAGTTCGCGATCTCGGAGTACAGGTATCAATTGTCATTGGCGGCGGAAATATCTGGCGCGGTTTGTCTGCATCGCATCGCGGCATGGACCGGACCACAGCGGATTACATGGGGATGCTTGCCACTGTGATTAACGCGCTGGCGTTACGCAGTACGCTTGATCAGATGGGTATTGAAACGCGCGTCCAATCGGCCATCGACATGAGAAATGTGGCCGAGCCATTCATCCTTGGACGCGCCATTCGTCATCTTGAGCTTGGTCGTATTGTCATCTTCGCCGCCGGCACGGGCAATCCTTACTTTTCTACCGACACAACAGCGGCACTGCGTGCGAGCGAGATTCGCGCAGATGTGATCCTTAAAGCCACCAAGGTTGACGGTGTCTATGATCGCGACCCAAAGAAGTACCCGGACGCACGACGTTTCGACCAGCTCACCTTCTCGGAAGCCCTTGCGAAACGTTTGCAGGTCATGGATTCGACGGCATTCAGCTTGTGCATGGACAACAAGATACCGATCGTCGTCTTTGACATGAATAATCCCAGCAACATTCGCGATGCAGTACTTGGTCGCAAAGTCGGCACTCTGGTTTGCGATGAGCTTCCAGCCAAGTAAGACTCTAGTGCCATGACTAAAGACGACATTCTTCTTGAAGCTGAGATGTCGATGGAGAAGAGCGTCGACTACATGGTCCATGAATTTGCGGCAGTGCGCACCGGCAAAGCTTCGCCCGGTTTGGTCGAAAACGTCGATGTCCACGCCTACGGGTCGACCATGAAGCTAAAGCAACTGGCGTTGATCACGACGCCCGAACCACGTTTGCTTGTCGTTCAACCCTTCGACGCCGGTACAGTGCAGGACATCGAGAGAGCGCTCAAGGAATCGAAGATTGGCATCACACCTGCGATTGATGGAAAAATCATTCGGCTGCCCATTCCAGAGCTATCGGAAGAGCGGCGCAAAGAGCTGGTCCGGTCCCTGGGGAAAATGGCCGAGGAAGCGCGCGTGCGCGTGCGCACCAACCGCCGCACTGCTCTTGACGAGGCGAA
>DATBEX010000068.1:0-16577 GCA_036558805.1 Candidatus Udaeobacter sp. | reverse complement strand
AATCGACCGCCTGGCGCCATAAGATGAACACTCCTGACGGCCGAATCGAGATTATGCGAGGGGATATCGCGAAACTCGATGTAGAGGCGATCGTAAACGCTGCTAACGCGACGCTTCTTGGTGGCGGAGGAGTCGATGGCGCCATTCACCGGGCGGCTGGACCTGAACTGCTTGCCGAATGCCGGACTCTCGGCGGCTGTCGACCTGGCGAAGCGAAGATTACTCGGGGACATCGTCTGTCCGCGCGCTTTGTCATTCACACAGTTGGTCCGATTTGGAGAGGAGGAAAATACCAGGAGTCTGAGACCCTGGAGAATTGTTATCAGAGCTCGTTACAACTCGCGGTCGAAAATGGAATCAAGACGATCGCCTTTCCGGCGATCAGTTGCGGCGCATATGGCTATCCGATCTCAGGCGCCGCGCAGATAGCTGTAAGGACTGTACGCGATTTTTTTGCGAGTGAGGACAAGATCGATAAAGTCACGTTTGTTCTTTGGGGACAGGACATTTATAATGCGTATCAGTCGGCGTTTGCTACGTTAGATCGTTAAATCGTCAGAATCGGAAATCCGATGTAGGTTTTAACGACGGAGCGTATCACGTTCCCCGAGAGACGCAGTAAAGCTGCCGCATACGATTGCAATTGTGTATGACTAATCCGAACGAAAACAATCTTACGAGGGACGAACCGCTGCCGACGCCGGTTCAACCGGGCGACGAACAGAGTGCCTCTGGTGGGCGTGAGCAGTTTCGTCAAACAACAAGAAAAATTTCCACGGCCGTGAGCCACACGTGGGATGAAACAAAAGAGAAAGCCATCCGCGCACGAGAGCGCACTGAGTATTTCGTACGCGAAAATCCAGTGCCGACCATCCTTGGCGCACTGGGACTTGGAATCGCCATCGGGTTGGCAATCCGCTACGCTTCCGCGAGCGACCGCAAGGAAATCGAAGTGAAGTCGCCGCTGGGAAATCTCGATTGGAGCATTCTCTCGCTGCCGTTCCTCTGGCCGCTGTTTAAGTCAGCCAGGGAGAAATATGAAAGATCGACCGAAGCGATGAAAGATGGCGTGAAACAATTGAAAAAGTTCGACGTGGACCGTTACGCCAAGCCCATCCGCAAACGGTGGAAAGCATGGACGCGTTGAGCGTCAGTGTGGATTAACGCCCGATCTACGCGAGCTCCAGAAAGCTATTGATCAGATTGGCGAGCGAACGCGGATACTGAGCCATAAAGGCGTGGCCACCGCCATTGAATTGAGCGAGCCAGGCGCCAGAAATAGCATTAACCAGCTTCAATGAGTTGGACGGCGGAATCACGATGTCGGCCATGCCGGTGGCAATTAGCACGGGTACATTCATCTCTAGTCGGTTCCCGATACCAGTGCCGTGCCAAGCGTCCATCGCCGCGGCCTGACGATTAACGAGGTTGGGAGATAATTGCGCGCGCGCCGCTGCCACGACATCGCCGAATTTACGATAAATGCATTCGGCGACGTCACTGGGAAAAAGCAATGACAGTAATTGACGCGCCTGTTCTTGAGGCGTTCCGGACATGTTGATGAGTTGCGACCACACCGCGGTTGAGGCTAGATCCGCGTCAGCTCCTCCGGCATCTGTCGATAACAAGATAAGCTTGTTAATTCGACCCGGGTGTTTCGAGACGATCATTTGGGCAATGAAACCACCCATTGACCACCCGAGAAGGTTTACGCGCTCGATACCCAGCGTTTCGATTACTCGCAGAACGTCATAGGCGAGTTGGGCAATATCAAATGGACGACCATCGTCAGTGGAGTAACCGATGCCGCGATTGTCGACGAGAATAACCTCGTTGGAAGCGGCGAGCCTGTCGATAAACGTGGGATCCCAGTCCGCACTTGTAGCGGCGAAACCATTCAGAACCACGAGCGGCTGGCCGTTCCCAATTCGGCGATAAGCAATTTGCGCCCCAGCGACGCGGAGTTTCTCGAACGGCTCATTAGGCATCGGCGACGTTAGGAAGTAGCCCGGTGACGGTCAAGGTGCCCGTTGTCAATGAGAGCAGAGGGAACACGCCTATCCACTTCTAAGACTTGGCGAGTTGAAGCACAGCATCAACTCGCGGAAAGTGTCGGTCTTCGCATGGCAATCCCGAATTCATCACGGCGCCCCGCGTGGCAGCGCAACGCGGTCTTCGAATTTTTCGCTTCACTGAAACTCGCGGTCGTGTTGCTTGCGGTGATCATCGTCGCCGCGATCGCGGGCACCCTTTATGAGTCGAGTTTTGATGCGAAGGTTGCACGTGCCTACGTGTACGGAGCGCCGTGGTTCAATCTCTGGCTTGTTTTGCTCGGAGCAAACCTCACGTGTTCTGCGCTCTCTCGTTGGCCGTGGCGCAAACATCATGTCGCGTTTCTCATCACGCATCTCGGTATCATCACGCTGCTGATCGGATCACTTATCGGCAGAATTTGGGGAATCGAGGGAACAATCACCCTCTTCAAAGGCGAACCGCCAACCAACCGACTCCTGCTCAACGAGCGGCAGCTGCGCATCCACGATACCGATGGGATCGTAAAAGGCTATCCCGCCGAATTTTTGCATCATCCACCGACGGCGCGACGCCCACATGACCTGGGTCTGCTGGCAAACGGTGCGCGTTTAAGCATCGTTGATTACGCGCCTGCAATTGAGGCAAAACTCAACCCGAAGTCACTGAATAGCGGCGGTGCGCCGGCGCTGCATTTTACGATCAACACGGCGATGATGAACCAGCATCTCGATGGCTGGCTACTGGCCGACGATCCTCAGAACGGAGCTTTCTCCATGGGTCTGGCCAACATCGAACTCAAACGCGGAACCGCGCCGACACCGGCTGCATTAAAGGATGGAGAGGGCCCGCCGAGCCGCCCCGCCTCGAAAAGCCAGGCGGACTCGAATGGTCAAGAAGTCGATGTTGAGGAATCAATTTTCGCTTTTAGCAAAGCGCCCGAGGAACAGATTGGACGCGTTCGTAAAGGCGGTAGCACGGGAGCAAAAGTGCGCTTCGAACAACCCCAGAACGGCAATAAAGGTCGAGTTGTCATTTCCTCGGGTGCCAGCGAAACCAGCTTCGATGTCGCCGAAAACCTGCACCGCGATACGGAGATTGCCGGCACGCCGTTCACACTCAGGATCGAGAATTACTGGCCCGATTTTCGCATCGAGAATGGCAAACCGAGTTCGTTGAGCGAAGAACCGGACAATCCCGCAGTGCTCGTTACGATTCGCGGCAAAGCCGTTCCTGCTGCCGCAACGACGCCGAATCCACACGGGAATCCCGAAATGCCAGCCACAGGAGGGCCACCAGCGATGCCTGCTCCGGGGGAAGCAACGGCAAATCATCTCACATTGTTTGTGGCCGATGACGGCTCGATTACGTACGAGCTTGTGTCACGAAAAAATGGCAAATCTGCCGGCAAGGTCGAGGTGAATCAGCCGCTGTCCACGGGATGGGCTGATTGGCAGCTGACCGTTGATAGAACGATGCCGCACGCGGCGAGCTCGATGGATTTCAACCCTGTTAATCCCGCGACGATGCCGGCGACTGCCGATCTGCCGGACGGCATCCGCATTCGCGTTCAACAGCAGGGCGAAAATTTTGAACAATGGTTCCCGGCCGGGTGGCAAATCGCGCTGCCAACTTCCCCTAACCAAACTCAGATCGCCTACGGCTGGAAAAGCATCGCACTTCCAATCGGGCTCGAGCTAATGGATTTCGAAGTAAAACGGAACGAAGGCAGCGATAGTCCTGCGGGCTTCAAAAGTACTCTGCAAATCGTTACTGCCGACGGCCAGACTGCCAACGGCTCATGTTGGATGAATCATCCGTTCAGTTTTCCAGGGCAATGGTGGCGGACGTGGAGCGGGCTGACCTACAAAATTTCGCAAGCGTCGTGGAACCCTGAAAATCTTAACCAAAGCACGGTCCAAATTCTTCGCGACCCCGGCTGGCTGTTGAAATGGATTGGTTCGTTGCTGGTCGTGATCGGCGTGTTCATGATGTTTTATCTCCAGCCGTACCGGAAACAAACTGAAGGCGAACCCATCACGCCTTCAGCTTTAAAAGAAAAGGCAAACGTGACGAAACCGGAAGCCGTTGCGGAAATCACCGGCTGAATTCCGCCGTAATTTCAAACGCGTAAAAGCGGCGCGGCGGTATCGCACTTCAAGAAGTGAGCGGCATTTCCACACCTCGGGCATATGGCAGTGTGCAAGGTCAGGGTTGAATCTTGGGCGTGGAGCGTTAAACGTTTGATCTCACATGGAAAACAGAAAAATCATTCAGTCGATCATGCTTTGCGTCGCGATCTGTGCCGCCTGCGCATCGGATAACGAGCAACCAGGAGTTGAGCAGACTGTTCCCGGCGCAACCAGATGGGGCTTTTACGATGGCGAGCCAGTGACGAAGTGGAATCCGGATGGGCGTACCATGACCCTGTTAACTGAGCTGCGTTATACGGATCCGACTGGCAACGTCTGGATCGCCCCGATTGGATCGATTGTCGATGGAGCATCCATTCCGCGTTACCTCTGGTCCTTCATGGGCGGCCCATTCGAAGGAAGATATCGGAATGCCTCAGTGTTGCACGATGTCGCGTACGGAGACAAAAACCGACCATGGCAGGATTGCGACCGCATGTTCTACTACGCCATGCGTTGCAGCGGGGTCAGCGCCGTTGAAGCCAAAACCATGTTTTACGCGCTCTACAGATTCGGACATCACTGGAAATTCCCGATCAAACGCGCGAAACCGGTGAAGTTTGACGGGCAAATGGTGGCGCGTGCCGAACCGATTCCGCGCGCGATTCCAGTGAATCCGACTGAAATCAACGAAGCACACGATTGGATTCAGAACGACGATCCAAGTCTCGAACAAATCGCGCAACGAGCGGAAACAGAGCCCGTAAATGTGGCGCATTAGGCGGAATGCGTTGTTCTCAACGCATTGATTGGTTGCTTCCCGACCTTCATTTAGAGCCTAACCACCCAGGACGCCATTTGCGCCAAAAGCAACGGGCGCCCCGGAGAAGTTCTATCCCGAGGCGCCCGGCTCTGGGTCTATCTGTGGCGCAACCTAACCCATCGGTAGCAAATCCATTGCAGTAATCATCGCAGCCCGGCGTTACAAACAGATGGCAACCTGGCAAAGAAATCGTGACAATTGCGTGTTAGTTTCGTGAACTGATTCAGGGGATTCTGGAAAACACCCCTGGGAAAGGAGAGTTATGCTAGGCGAGAAGATTGGCGAAATGTCGGGCAAGATTAGTTCGCAGCGGGTGTTGTCGATCGAGGGGGGAAGTCCAAAAGTTGAAACGTCGTTTCTGCAGACTGGATCGTTGCTGAAGACTGACGTAAAAGAAACCGGCACGTATTGGACGATTGTTCGTCCGGACGGAACGGCCTATGGCGAAGGACAGGGAATGACGACGGGCAAAGACGGAAAAATAGCTACCTGGACGGGCCATGGCGTCGGCGTGACGAAGAACGACGGGAGCGCGACTTATCGCGGCGCCTTGTATTATCAAACCATGCCGTCGCGATGGTCGAGACTGAACAAAGTCGCCGTACTATTCGAATACGAGGTAGACGCGGAAGGCAACACGCACTCTGAATACTGGGAGTGGAAGTAGCTGGCAGCCGAACTTCGCAAAAGATGGGTGACGGTTCCATTAAACGTCATCCAAGGATCTTGTGAATCGCGCTTAACGCAGCTAGAGTTGGAGGAGGAAAGCGATGCAAGCGATGCAACCGGTGAGCCTGCGCATCGTTTTCATTTTTCTCTCTGTAGCTCCGATCGCCTCGGGTCAAACCCTCGCGCCCAAGCCGCTTCCAAAAGAGCCACTTGAGAAATACGATAACCGACCCGCTCTATTCCCGGCTGTTGCCACGTCGCCAGGTTTAGTCTCCCAATTCGGGTCTTACACAAGTTATCAAGTCAACGTTAATGCGAACGGCAATAACATTGTCGGCGACGCCGCAAACGAGCCCTCCATTTGCGTCGATCCGACGAACCGAAATAAGATGAGCATCGGTTGGCGGCAATTCGATCACGTGTCTTCTAATTTTCGCCAGGCAGGATTCGCGCATACAATCAACGGGGGCAGTTCATGGAGTTCTGGGAGCGTTCTCCAACTTAACGTTTTTCGCAGCGATCCTGTTTTGAACTCCGATAACATTGGCCGTTTTTTCTATCTCAGCCTTCTCCAGGATTTTTTTGACGACCTGTGGCGATCGCTCAACGGCGGCCAAGCGTGGGCAAATGTCGCGCCCGCCGATGGAGGCGACAAACAGTGGTTTACCATCGATAATACCAACAGCGCAGGCCACGGATTCCAGTATCAATTCTGGAGCACCGACGGAAACAATTACCAGGGCAGACAATTCACTCGATCGACGAACGGCGGATTGTCTTGGATGAATCCGATCAATATTCCGAATTCGCCTGCGTGGGGCACGCTCGATGTCGATTCAAACGGGAATCTTTTCATTGGTGGCGTAAACCTGAACACCAATCAGATTTGGTGTATTCGGTCCATCAATGCAAAGAACGGCGCTGTTGTTCCCACCTTCGATCGAAGCACCGCTGTAAACCTTGGCGGTCATATCGTCTCTAGCGAGCCGATAAATCCGGAAGGGCTAGTCGGCCAGGTTTTTCTTGCGGTGGATCGTTCCGTCACGAGTACGAACAACAATGTTTACATGCTGGCCAGCGTACAGCCCAATGGCTCTTCAAGTGGTAGCGACGTAATGTTTGTGCGGAGCACAAACGGAGGCCAATCCTTCAGTGCGCCGCGGCGGATCAATGACGATCCTGTTAACCACGCCAAGTGGCACTGGTTTGGCACACTCTCGGTGGCGCCTAACGGACGAATCGATGCCGTCTGGCTGGACTCGCGTAACGCCGCGAACAACAGCAACTCGCAGCTCTTCTACTCAAATAGCCTCGATGGTGGAAACACCTGGTCAGCGAATGTTGCAATCAGCAATTCGTTTAACCCGTTTCTCGGTTACCCGAACCAGAACAAGCTCGGCGATTACATTACAGTTGTCTCGGATAACACAGCCGCCAATGTCGCGTATGCGGCGACATTTAATGGTGAAGAAGACATCTATTACGTCCGGATCCCTCCCACTCCAAGTAGCGGTTGGAACTTGATTACGACCGCTGATTTCAACGGCGATAGCAAGCCTGATTATGTGCTATCCAACACGAACACCGGCGCCACTGCGGTGTGGTACATGAACAACAACGTCTTTGTTAGTGGCGCGTTTGGTCCGACTCTTCCAGCTGGCTGGGAGTTGAAAGCTGTGGGGGATTTCAATGGGGACAACCATCCCGATTACGCCTTGGTCGACGCTGCCACTCAGCAAACGGCGCTTTGGTATTTGTCCGGCCCAACCTATCTCATAGGTGTTTACGGACCGACGCTCCCCAATGGTTGGGAATTGGAGTCCACTACCGACTTTAACGCCAATAACAAGCCTGATTTCTTGCTTTACAACGCCGGGACCCACCAAACAGCTATTTGGTACCTCAATAACAACGTTTACGCCGGGGGCGGCTACGGTCCAACGCTTCCCTCTGGCTGGATTCTGACCGGTGTGGCGGATTTTAATCGGGACGGCCATCCGGATTATGCCTTATTCATTCCAGCAACTGGCCAAACAGTGATCGGATATTTGTCAGGACTAACGGTCATTGGCGCCGCGGTTGGGCCTACAATTCCCAACGGCTGGGCATTGGTCGCAACAGGCGACTTTAACGGCGACGGCAACCCCGACTATGTGCTTTACAACGCAGGCACACGTCAAACAGCAATCTGGTATCTGAACAACAACATTTTTAGCGGGGCCGCGTTCGGTCCGACGTTACCGTCACCGTGATTCTGGAGTAATTGTAACATCGCATAATATCTGCTGACACATCTTCCTTTGCAGTGTCACCAGTTAGGCACGTCCGTCCCGTCGACTTTGAGGGTTACGCCGTCGATCCTGCGGCAGAGCTCGTGCCGTCCTTTTCTAGAGCTACAGCCAGAACTTCATCGACGTTTTCGACCGGGACGAATTTCAGCTTTTGTTTCGCTTCCTCAGGAACGTCGACAAGATCCTTTTCGTTGAGCTTGGGAATGATGACGGTGGAAATTCCTGCGCGCATTGCCGCCAGACTTTTTTCTTTCAGACCGCCAATTGGCAGCACCAGCCCGCGCAAAGTAATTTCGCCAGTCATGGCTACGTCGGAACGAACCGGTCGGTTGCTGAAAAGCGAGGCCAGCGCGGTGAACATTGCGATTCCCGCCGATGGTCCGTCTTTCGGTACAGCGCCAGCTGGCACGTGTACGTGAATGTCCATCTTGCGAAAATCTTCTGGGTTCACGCCCAATTGACCGTCGCGACTGCGAAGGAGACTTAGCGCTGCCTGGACGGATTCTTTCATTACTTCGCCAATTTGTCCCGTTAGCGTGATATTGCCCTTGCCGGGATAACGCGCCGCCTCAATGTGCAACACCTCACCTCCGGTAGGCGTGTAAGCCAGCCCTGTCACAACACCCGGCTTGCTCGTTTTCAGCTTGGTTTCGCGCACATATTTCGCCGGGCCCAGCATTTCTGCTGTGAGCTCGGGTGTAACCGCTACGTGCTCGGTTTTTCCACGCGCGACCTGCGATGCAATTCCACGACAAACAGACGCGATCTGACGCTCCAGTTCACGGACTCCGGCTTCGTGGGTGTGGTCGTTAATGATGTGCCGAAGCGCTTCATCCTGCCACTCGACTTGGCCGGCCTTAAGACCGTTTTCCTCCATTTGCCGCTTCACGAGATATCGCTTTGCGATTTCGAGTTTCTCGCGCTCGGTGTAGCCGGGTAGCGAGATTACTTCAATCCGGTCCCGCAACGGTTCCGGGATACCGCCAATGTAATTGGCAGTGCCGATGAAAATCACCTGCGAGAGATCGAACGGCACATCGAGGTAGCGATCGACAAACTTGTCGTTTTGCCGCGGATCGAGCACTTCGAGCAAGGCGCTCGCCGGGTCGCCCCGAAAATCCGCGCCGATCTTATCGAGCTCGTCCAGCATGAAGACGGGATTACGCGTCCCGCAACGGCGCAGTTCCTGAATGATACGGCCCGGCATCGAACCAATGTAAGTGCGGCGATGACCACGGATTTCCGCTTCGTCTCGCATACCGCCAAGACTAACCCGGACAAATTTGCGGCCGAGCGCATCGGCAATCGATTGGCCGAGACTGGTTTTGCCCACTCCAGGTGGACCCAGAAAACAGAGGATCGCGCCGTGCCCCTGCGGATTGAGCTTACGCACAGCCAGATATTCGATCAGTCGTTTCTTGACCTTTTCCAGATCGTAATGATCGCGATCGAGAATTTTCTGGGCCTGATCCAGGTCCAGATTATCAGGGCTCAATTTATTCCAGGGCAAATCAGCGATGATTTCGATGTAACTGACGATGACAGAAAACTCCGGGCTGGCCGGCGGAATAAAATCGAGTCGCTTCAATTCGCGCTCGGCCTGTTTCATCACTTCCTCTGGAGGTTTGGCTTCCTCGAGCCTGGCACGCAATTGCTGGGCTTGCTCCTCGCCGCCGCCCTCACTCTCGCCGAGTTCGCGTTGAATTGCCTTGAGTTGCGAGCGCAGATAAGCGCGTCGCTGGGCATCGGTAAACTGCGAAGCAACATCCTTCTGCAGTTTTTGCTGGATCTCCGCAATTTCGAGCTGCGACGAGATTTGTTTCTGGATTGCGGTTACCCGTTTTTCAACGTTCAACTCCTCGAGCAGCGCCTGTTTCTGCGCAACATCCACGTTTAAGTTTGGCGCCAGGAAATCAGCAAGCTGCTCCGGACTCTCAATATTGAGGATCATCAGGCGCGCCTGTTCCGGCGCGTCCGGCGCCAGTTCGAACAATCTTGCAGATGAATCGCGCAGGTTCCTGAATGTTGCTTCCCATTCCTTGCTTGCAGGCGGCAAAATCGATTCGGGTAGATCGACTTCGGCACGTAAAAACGGCGATGTCGCGACAATTTTGCGAAGCGAAAAGCGGCGGAGCCCCTGCACTATCACCAGTACATTGTCCTCGGCCTGGCGAATAAGCTTGAGCACGAGCGCGGCCGTGCCGAACGTGTAAAGATCTTGCGGTCCTGGATCTTCCTTCGTCTCGTCACGCTGCGTAACCAGGCCGATCACTTTTGTTCGCGGCAAAGTGTCATCGAGCAGTTTGAGCGACGACGAACGTTGTACGTTAAGCGGAATAATTGTCCCTGGGAAAACGACCAGCCCGCGCACCGGCAGGATCGATAACTCCTCGGGGATATGCGGCATTTGGCTTTCGCCAGTTCCGGCAGCGATGGGGCTTTGTGCCCCTGGTTTCGATTCGACACCGGCCCGCAGCGTGCTGATTTCTTTCGCGCTCATGATTCCTTTAGAGGCAGCGAAATCCACAGCAACCCGTTACGCTGCTCAGCGCGGGCCTCGTCTACTTCGACTTCAGCCGGCAAGATGACTTCACGCATGAACGGTCCATAATCGATCTCCATCGCCAACAATTGCAGGGTGCATCCCTCGTCACCGGTCGGCTCCGGTAGCTCGCGTGTGCCGCGAATCACCAAGCGCCGCGGTTCGACGCTGAGATCGATGAACGCGCGATCGACTCCCGCGAGATCGACGCAGATTCGAATAGATTTTTCGCAGCGATACGCATTGATCGCCGGCTCCCATGCGTTTGGCGCAAACCTGGAAAACTGCAAACGTGATAATTCGGAGGTCAGGTCCTGCAACGTGCCATGCAGCCAGCGTAGCTTCATGTTCTTGATCGGATCCATCGGAAACTTACCTTCCACCGCTCGCGCTCGGTTTTCAATCAGTACGCGAGCGCTGCGCCTCCCATCGTAAAACGGCTACGGCAGATTCATTTCGTTTTTCCCGGGCCCCACAAGCCGCGGCCGGGTTTCGCGCCGGTGTGCTCGCCATCTTTGAGCACTTGCACGCCGTTTACGAAAACATGTTTCACGCCGACGGCATATTGATGCGGTTTCTCATATGTTGCGCGATCCGCAATCGTCGCCGGGTCGAACACCACCACATCGGCAAACATCCCTTCCTGTAAAAGCCCGCGATGATCGAGCCCCAGATTTGTGGCAGGCAACCCACTTAGCCGCCGAATCGCTTCCTTCATGGGAATCACTTTTTCATCACGAACGTATTTACCCAGCACGCGTGCAAAATTTCCATAAGCGCGCGGATGCGGATTGGACTTCAAAAATACGCCCTCTGGTGCCTGCGAAGCTTCATCGGAGCCGAATGAAATCCACGGGCTGGCAAGCTCCTTCTTCACGTTGTCTTCGGAGATGATGAAATAAAGTGTGCCGATGCGCGATTGATCTTCCGCGATCAAATCCATCGCCGTGTCGATGGGATCCTTGCCACGCATCTTTGCTACCTCGGCCAACGTCTTACCGGTGAGCGGCTTCAGTTTCTCCGATCTGAACTCACCCAGCAGAATGTGATCCGGACCTCCGGCGTCCAGATACAAATTTTCCCATGAACCCGTGTGCTTCTGGACCTCTGCCTTGATTTTCCCGTGCGTCGCAGGATCGCTCAGCCGTTTGAATAACGCCGGATAACCACCGTCTTCCGTCCACGGTGGAAGCGATGCGTCGAGGCCCGTTCCTCCTGCTGTGTACGTGTACATATCGGCGGTGATCTTGAGTCCCTCCTTTTGCGCGGCCTCGATTCGCGAAAGCAGATCGTTGATCTTCGACCAGTTTTGCCGGCCTGATGCTTTGATATGATAAACTTCCGCGGGAATTTTCGCCTCGCGGCTGATGCGGATCAATTCATCCAGCGCTTCAAGCAGCCGGCTACCCTCACTGCGCATGTGCGAGATGTATTTACCCTGGTATTTCGCGGCCACCTTGCAAAGCTCGATGAGTTCCTCGGTCTTCGCGTAGAACGCGGGCGGATAGATTAAAGAAGTACCAATCCCCAGCGCGCCTGCTTCCATCTCCTTTCGAACCAGATCGCGCATCTGGTCGAGTTGCTCGGGCGTCGGCTGTTTATCTTCAAAACCGATCACGTACTCACGGATCGTCGTGGCGCCGATGAACGACGCCACATTGCAGGAGACACCGCGCTTTTCGAGGTACTGCAAGTACTCCGCGAGCGTGTTCCATTTGATGTCGTATTTGACGTCCATTTGCTGGCGAATCATGTGCTCTCGCACACGATCGTTCACGGGGCCCATCGATTCCCCTTCGCCCATGATCTCCGTCGTTACGCCCTGCCGAATTTCACTTTGCGAACGGCCATCCTGGATCAGCGACACAGTGGACCAAGAAAGCATGTTGATGAACCCCGGCGCCACGGCGAGCCCTTTCGCGTCGACAATCGTCTTTGCCTTCGCAGTCTTAAAATCGCCGATGCCAACGATTCGATCTCCACGAATCGCGACGTCCGCCTGTTTCGGCTCGGCGCCGGTACCGTCGTAGATGGTGCCGTCTTTAATGATGACGTCAAAATCCGTCGGTCCTGAGTGGTTCTGGGCAAACATCGTGCACACAATTGTCACGAACACACCAGGCCAAAAGAAATTTCGCTTCATGATCTTACTTGAACGTATCGAGCACGTTCCTGTCCGCAAAAAAATGGAGCCGGCTTTTCGCGGCGATATCGGCGCGGCTTTACGCACGGCCGACCAGACCACGTGATGCGAATCGTACATTGAAAGGCCAGCTGTGGAAACCGTCGCATGCGCGGGGCCAGCAGGCCAAGAGGGGACGACGCGAAGTCACCACGGGGAGTTCGTCGAGGGGGTCAAGGTTCGATGGATCTTAATCTGTCCCACTTTCCAGCATCCCTGAGAGCAGTTCTTCTTCTGGAAGACAGAGCGCGTGCCCAAGGAAACGAAAATTGAGCGAAAGGGGGAAAATCCGATGAAAACGATAGCTAAATCCAAGTGCCGCAATCGAGCATTTTTACTGTCGATTCTTTGTGCGGGTCTGGTAGCAACGTTAGGCGGGTGCGCAGAGGGACCTTATGTCACGGCATATGATGGCGGGTATTATTACCCAGGCGCATATTACACGCCCGGCTACGACTACTACGATTATCCGTCGTATTATTACCGGCCAACTTATACTCGTACAACCGTACGCTCCGGCGTCCGCTATAACGACGCTTACGGTCCGCGCTACTACGGCAGTACTGTCTACGGCGACTGGTATTGATTTGCGTCGCGCGCTTGGATGATGCATCGGCGTCGTCCGCTACCGGCGGATGCGCCGATGCCTTCAGGCACGTATAACGGACTAAATTTCCACGCGCGCTGTAGCTAGGGCGTCGCTTTGGCGAATCAACTCGTCAGACATCTGACTGCAAAATTTATTTTAATTTAGCTTTGTTTGTTTGCGCTGTTGTCATTAAATGAGTTGATGAAGACGTCGGCGACAGGGGCTATGAAGACAGCTCGGGCATTACCAACCATGCTCTCCCTGCTGTGTACGGGTTTTCTTGCGCTTTCGTTTAGCGGCTGTGCGGATACATACTACGCGCAAACTTACCGCACCCCGGGAGCAGAGTCGCGCTACAACACTTACTACGGGCCATTTTATTATCCGTACTATCCGTATTACAGCTATTACGGCGGGGCGTACTACTACGGAGATTGAGCGGTTATTTTCCCGTCTCCTTAAGCAGCTCGCTTAACTGGTCTTTCCACAACGCCGCCAAAGTGTGGCTGCCGTGACCGCGCGTTTTGTCGCTGAGTGGGATCACGACTGCACGTCCATGCGGAACGCGCCTGACCTCGCGTTCAAGTATCCCGAGCTCGGGCGGATTAATCAGATCGTCGGCGGAATTGATTGCCAGAAGCTGCGCCTGAATTTTTTCAAGGTTCGGCCCCGGATCGTAATCATGTGAAGCTTCAAGCGCATAGAGCACATCATTGGCGTCATCAGTCTTGACGATTTGGTCAACGAATTTGTCCAGAACTTCATCTGTTTTCGCGAGTGAAGGCGCGTCCTTCTGACGCAGAACCGGATTGCTACTCATAAACCACAGCATCTGCGCTGCGGTGCGCAGGCTCGGCGGCTGCGTTTTGTACTCGCCACCCTCCCATGCCGGATCATTGCGAATCGCGTCGATCACCATGCGGCGCCAGGCACGGTTGCGTCCCGAAATTTGCGTCGGCAAACTCGCCAGCGGCATCAGAGCATCCATGAAATCGGGATGCAATTCGCCCCAGAGCCACGTGTGCATTCCGCCCATGGATGTTCCCATGACCAATCGTGCATGATTCACTCCCAGCCCTTCCGTCAACAGGCGATACTGAGCCTCCACCATATCGAGGTAGCCATAACGTGGAAATTTCGCGTGCATCCCATCGCTCGGTTTGCTCGATTTGCCGTGACCAATCCCATCCGGCAGTACAATGAAGAACTTACTCGCGTCGAGCGGCTGATCTTTTCCAAACAGCTCCCCTGCAAATTCCGGGCGAATGAATTGCGCACCGCTGCCGGTAGTCCCGTGCATGATGAGGACCACATTCGTCGTTTTGCCCTGCGCGTCTTTGTGTGGTGTTCCCAGCGTCCGATAATGGAGACGCAGCTCCGGCAATGTCTCGCCCGAAGCAAATTTGAAATCGCGAATCGTGAAATCGCCCTCTACTGGCGCGGGATAATCAGCGGCCGACGCGAAATTCGCGGCCACGATGCATAAGAGAAGTGCAAAGACTCGGACTGTTGGATTCATATTAATGATTTCGTTTCCGTTCGGCTTGGATTTGTTTGAGTAATTCGGTGTGGGTCCGTTCAAGATCATTAGCAAATTTCACATTGGCTTGTAGAGCTTCAGGATATATCTCAAACTGTTTTCGTAGTTTTTTGGTGACCGGATCATAAAAGAACGAAATGTCCTGGCCGAGATTCGGCACGATCAGTTCGTCGCTTAATTTCTGATAACGCGCCATGCCGGCGAGTCCCCAGCGGATAACAGATTCGTCATTGCGCAGTGCGGTGAGCGTCTCCAAGTCGAGCAGTTGGTTGCCACCGGATTGAAGCATTGTCGCGAAGTCGCCTGGACTATAGTCCGTGATGAAAAGAAAAGGCTGCAGCGGCGGCATCTCACCGGCATCGAGTGCACGTTGAAATTCCGTGGCTCTTCGTTCCTGCCTTGCGCGATTGATTTTCCCACTCTCGATGCCCTGCTGCAGCAGTTTCTCGATTGACGCCAGGATCCGATCGCGCCGTGCTGCATCCTGCTGCCGCTGCTGATAATTGTTTAGCCAGAACGCCGCGTAAACGCCAACGAACACCAAGATTAACTCGGCAACCCATCTCCCGAAGTGCACGAACGGCGAGCGTTTTTCAGTTGTTTGACTCATGATTCACGGGAACAATTGAATCAATGAGACAATCGTGGTCAGTCAACAATTTGACCGGGTTCGTGGTGAACTCGGTCAAAAATGCGCATGCAGACGAAGCGCCTTTCCTGCATTTGCGGTTCGACCACGTGTTTCCCGATGACTTTTACGCGGAAATGTTAGAGGCGATGCCAGGGGCGGACGACTACCGCGCGATGTCGGGTAAGAGTAAAACGGGCAGCAGCCGGCCGGACGGCAAACCGACTCGCTCCAAGATCGATCTTCTCCCGGAATACATCCGGCATCTGCCGCCAAAAAAGCAGGAAGTCTGGGACGTAGCCGGCCGTGCGTTGCGTTCCAAAGAGTTGGAGAAGGCGTTCGTAGAGCGACTCGCGTCTGGTTTGGAACGACGGTTCGGCGGAAATTTTGCGAAAATAGGAATGTATCCGATGCCGATCCTGACCCGTGACATTCCCGGGTACCGAATCTTTAAACACACCGACAGCCTTTGGAAGGGCATAACGGTGCAGTTTTACCTGCCAGCCGATAATTCGACCCCACATATCGGAACCATATTTCATGAAGTGCTTCCCAATGGTCGAAAGCCAAAGAAAGCGCAGATGTCGTTCTCACCCAATAGCGGGTATGCCTTTGCAGTCGCCGACAACACATGGCATTCGGCCGACCCTGTCGGGCCGGAGGTCACAACGCGCGATAGCATTCTGCTCACTTATTTCGTCGACGCCGGAGCATGGCGATTCATGCGCAATCGCGGGCGGCGATTTCAGAATCTTTTGCTCAACGAAACGCGCAATTTGATTCGCAGGTAGATAAGGAGATGGCTTTCGCCACGCTGTCATGTTGAGCCAAGCGAAACATCTCTGTCTATTTCGGTCGGACAATCAATCCAGAACCTCCAGAGATTCTTCGCTTCGCTCAGAATGACAATTATTGATCAACGAGGCAACGGTTGTTCCATGTTCGCAAGCGCATAAGCCAGAACTGCGACGACCGCAGAGTTCTCGGCCAATTGTTTCGGAACAATTTTGTCCAGCGTGTCCGCCGCGGTGTGGTGATAATTGAAATAGAACCGGCTGTCCTGAATCGGACTGAAAGCAGGCACACCAGCTGTCTCCATCGGCTTGATATCGGAGCCACAATGTTCAACCAGGGTAAGCATGCCCGCGCC
>DATBEX010000067.1:0-6901 GCA_036558805.1 Candidatus Udaeobacter sp. | reverse complement strand
CAGTGATGTTGTGCCAGTGGGCAAAGACCAAAAACAGCACATCGAAATGACGCGCGATCTCGCCGGGAAAATGAACGAGACTTTTGGCCCGATTTTCAAGGTGCCGGAAGCGCGGATACGGGCTGCGACAGAGACCGTGCCAGGTATCGATGGCCAGAAAATGAGCAAGAGCTACGGCAACAACATCGACATCTTCGGCGACGAAAAAGAAATGCGAAAACGTGTTATGAGCATCGTAACCGATTCCATGCCGGTGGAAGCGTCGAAGGACCCAGGGAAATCGACAATCTTCAAGCTTTACTCGCTCGTGGCGTCCAAGGACGAAATCGCAACAATGCAGGAACGATTTGCGAAAGGCGGAACCGGCTACGGCGATTTCAAGAAGCAACTTTTCGAGAGACTTTGGGAATATTTCGCGCCGATGCGCAGACGCCGTGAGGAGATTTTGGCCGACAAATCGTATATCGACGAAGTCCTCTCAAAGGGCGCAAGCCGTGCGAACGAAATCGCGGATCAAATCATGAAACGCGTCCGCGAAGCCGTAGGTCTGCGCTAGGTGCTTCGACGACGGTCGCCAATTACTTTGAATGATCTACCGATCCACGTTCCTCCAGCGTTAATTTTCCCGTAATCTCGACAGGACGTGGTGAAGGATTTTCCACTCCAGACACGCCCGGCAATTTGAGTACTCGTGAAATCGTATCGGCTCCGCCCATCAACAGGAGACCGGTAAAGACGATATCAAGAAACGAAAACAGGGATTGTGACACCCGCATTGTCGCGCCCGGTACGGGAGAAGGAGATGGCGACGCGCCACTAGCCGGCGCAGCGGACGCGCTCAGTACCGCTGATTCCGGACGCAGTCCCATTGCGGTCAAAATGCGAACATGACCCAGACCCGCGAGCACGATCATCCCGAAAAAGCCCGCTAGAATAAAATAGACGAGTTTCTGTCGTCTTTCCGCGGCAATACGCGGCGCAGTTTCATCGATCAGCTTCGGATCGGGACACCAGCGAGCCCATTTTTTGTTAAACCCCAGTAGAAATAACAATCCGTTGACTACGCGATCGATCGCGAAGGCCGCGATTACGACCAGTGCGATCGCGCTCACACCGTCTAGCGGCACTGCTTGTGCAATCATAATGTTTGTTCCGGGTTAATCGGCCCCAAGGCCGTGTTTGTTCATTTATTCTGAATCAGATCTCCTCCCGATTCTCTGGCGATACGGACCAATTCCGAAGGTGGAGGCATTCGTACAGTCCCCAGATAAAGGCGGCGCCGTCCCTGCCTCAACAATTCTTGCAACCGGTTATAGCCGGGGGCGTTCTCAGCGTCAGGCGGGTACGGTACGCTGGTGGGGTCGAAGTCCGAGAAAAGATATATGGCGTCTGCAGTGGGATTGTTCTGCAAAGCTTGCTCCAAGGTGCGTAGAGCGTTGTCGTCGGGACCTGTCGTACTGAAACCGAAGCCTTCGGATTTTTTTTCCGCTCCGATCGAGATGCCGGTGGCCTGCAATTGATCGCGCAATTGCCTGACCGTTCCCTCGGTTCCTTCCATCGAGCCGCTGTTGTCGAGAATGAAAATAATATTTCGCGCCGTAAGCGGGCGGCCGTCGATCAGCGCTGTCGCCTTACCAAGTCGTGAATGGTAGTTGAGGTATGCGTCATAAACGTAAAGCCCAACCAGGCCCAGCAGAATCCAGCCCACACTGCCGCTTGATACAAAGCTGAAGATATTGGCTGGAGGTATTCGCTTTTGCCAGCGGCGCAATTCACCTTCGCCGGCTACGCTCGCTTGGAACTCAAATCGCCGCATATGCGCGAACTGCGCTCCGATTCTGATGAATTCCAGCTCAGTTCGGCAAGCCGAATTTCCGAGGTTGATTCACACTGCCCGGCAGAATTTTTAAGTACGACCACTATTCAGTAATGATTCTGTCCGCCCATTCCACCAGTGAGACAAAGATTTTTGGGTTGCCGAACTTTGCGCCGTATTCGGTCAAATCTGCCTCTGTGACCCCCCTCGCTTTAGAGCATGCGCCGCACGCATAAATTGGTATTTTCTTCGCCGCGATTTTACTCAGAGCTTCAGATAGCGGCGGCCATCCAACAGGGACGACTGCATTGGCGACTGATTTTCGCATGAGAGAGACCGCTTCGCCGAGCAGAAAGATTTGGACTTCGTGGCCAGCTTCAGAAAGCGCGTCGCCGTGAAGAAATGGAAAGGCGGCCTTTGTCGGGTCGTCTGATCCCCAGGCACTCTTGATCATTATTTTTAACTTCGTCGCACTTGCGCCAACGGCTGAGGGTGCCGCTGCTGCGGCGAGCGGCAATACCGCGAGGCGTTTCAGAAATGATCGCCGGATCACACGATCCGATTTAATCAGAGACAGCCTGTATTACGCAATCTATTTCCGACAATCTTAGCGTCCTCTGGTTTGACGAGTCGGTGTGGTTTGCGGCTGTGGTTTCGGTTGACTACTCGCTGCGCTATCGCGGTAAAACAAAACGCCGTGCGCTCTTAAATTGCTGATCAGCGCATGCAAGTCGTTAGCCAACTGCTGATTGTTTAGCAGAGTCGCCACCAAGCCTTTACCTTGTGTGGCGGTGCGAAGCACCTTGCGTGTGTCATCGATGGCGTTCTGCAAATTGTCGGCTGCTTCCTTTGCGGAGGCCATGGTGGAACCCGCTTGTTCGATAACTCCATCCAACTTCTTTGAGGATTCTGCCAGCGCCGTCGTAGCCTGATTCAAATGCTCCATGCTCGCCTTCAGGTTTTGCATGTTCTCCGAAGAAAGGGTTTCCTGATTCAATTTTTGCACGGTTCCACGAGCGTCGGTCAACAGAGCGGTCCCCTCTCGTGTGATATCGTCTATCCCGCTCTCGCGCTTTCCATCGATCACTGCGTTCTTTTGCACGTACCCTGTCGGCTGCCCGGTCGGCGGTGTAACGGTGACAAAACGATCCCCAAGAAGCCCGGAGCTCCCGACAGTGAATTTGCTGCCAAGCGGGATTTTCACGTAATCGTAAATACGCAATGGCACTGCAACACCGGGACCGTTCGAAATGAGGTGGGGACCACCAGCAACGCGGCCGATTCTTGCGCCTCCAAGCAAAACATCGGAGCCCTTTAGCAAACCGCTCGCATCCGCGAACCGAACGGTAAGAGGATAGTACGTCTTTACGCCTTCACCAAGGCGACCAAACTTTACAACCAGTGCAGCCAATGCTGCGAATCCAATGAAAACAAAGGCGCCTACCTTGAACTCCAAACCGCGTTCGTGCCGATTCATTTTTGAGTTAGTACTCTCAATGTTTGCAATCTTTTCGCAAGGAGCGGCGATTCGCTGATCGTCTCACCATGTCATTCTGAGCGAAGCGAAGAATCTCGAGACCGACTTTGGATTACTTCATCAAGTCAAACAGACAGAGATGTTTCGCTTCGCTCAACATGATAGCGTGAATAATCACATTGTGTTCAGCAAGCCGCCATTCCGTGCTCGGACCGCCCCAGCAAAAAATCCTGAATAAGCGGGTCGGTCGATCGCTGAAGCTGGCTGGAAGTGCCGTGAAAATAAATGCGCCCTTCATGCAAATATGCAATCTGATCGGCGACATCGAACGCGCTTTTCATGTCGTGAGTGACGACAACACTCGTCATTCCAAACCGCTCTTGCAGCCTGCGGATCAATCGATTGATGCTGTCCGCCACTACAGGGTCGAGCCCGGAAGTGGGCTCGTCATACAACACGCACGAGGGGCGGCGAATGATCGAGCGCGCCAGCCCGACCCGCTTTTTCATTCCACCACTTAAGCTCTCCGGCATCTTGTCTTCCTGCCCTTCCATTTCCATCACTTCCAGCATCTCCGCCACTTTTGAGCGCAGAACCTTCGGGTTGCGTTCGCCGGCTTCGCGCAACGGAAATGCAATGTTGTCTTCGACTGTCATGGAATCGAAAAGCGCGCCGCTTTGGAACAAGATACCGACCTTTTTGCGGATCTCTCCCAGATGGCGCTCGTCCATTCCGATGATGTTTTGACCCTGGATCCAAATCTCCCCGGCGTCCGGCTCCATTAGCCCGACGATATGCTTGAGCAGAACACTCTTGCCACCGCCACTGCGCCCGATGATGACCAGCGTTTCACCTGTCTTGACCTCAAGATCGACGCCACGCAAAATTTCCTGTTGCTCAATTTTCTTTGCCAACGAGCGCACAGCGATCATCGGCGACGAATTGCCGCGAGCTGAATGAGATTTCGTAGAAAGCTCTGGAGATGCAGGCGCTTCGATCATCGTAATTACTCAGACTTTCACCTCTCACCCTGCAACTCTCAACCCCGATCAATTTCCGGCACGACCAGGTCACCAATGGCCCGCCGGGAAAATGATGTTCAATCCCATCGTCAGGAAGAAATTAACAATGAGGACCGCAAGCGAAGAATTCACGACCGCCTCTGTCGTTGCTCTTCCAACGCCAACAGCACCTTCACGCGCGGTCAATCCTTTGTGGCAACTGATGAAAACGATTAGGAGCGCGAAAACAAATGCCTTGGTCAGCCCCATAATGATGTCTCTGGGACGTGTCCAGTGCACCATGTTTTCGACGTAATACGGCCCGTTGACATCGAGCAAATAGACGGCAATCACGTATCCAGCCAAAATTCCGAACGCGATACATTCTGCCACCAGCAAAGGCATCGAGACCATCATGGCCAGTGTTCGCGGCACCACGAGATAATCAATGGGATAAACCGCCAGCGCTCGAAGCGCATCGATCTGCTCCGTCACTTTCATGGTGCCAATCTCGGCGGACATCGCTGCACCCACGCGCCCAGCCACCATTAGCGCGGTCAGCACAGGCGCCAGCTCTCGGCACAGCGAAACGGAAACCACCGCGCCAACGGCGGAGCCCATTCCCAATTTGTTGAATTGAAAAAATGCCTGAGCGGAAAAAACGGCGCCGGTAAATCCGCCTGTGATGATGACCAGGACTTGAGAAAGCAAACCGATCTCGACGATCTGGTTGAGAAATAATTTCCAGCGAAGCTTGTGCGTGAAAATGGAACGAAACGTATCGCCAGCGAGCAGCACAAGCTCACCCAAATATTGAAAAAATGAGAGAAGCCCACCACCCAGAACATTAAAGAAGCGAGTCATCATTTCTTAGGTGCTTCACAAGTTCGATCGAAGACGCAATGCCGGGCGAGACACAAGCAGTCGAGCGCGGGTCACTATTCACTTCTCACGTTCTTCGCTCTCAGGCAGTCAGCGGCTCCGTTTTGGTTCTGGGTCGAAGCTCCGGCGGAATCACACCGACAAACAGAGGTTCAAGCCCAAGTTTGCGAAAAATCGCTCGAATCTCGCGCAGGCTTACTGTCGGTCGATCGAACTCGAAGTATACGAGATCGTGGTTTGTATCGATCTTGTAATGAAGGCCTGCGATTGGTTCGAGTTGAAGATCCAGCTCCAGGATCTTGTTCAGATCGCGCAAGCCGCGCGCATACACCTCAAGTTCGATCATAATGTTCGGGAACGTAGTCAGCTCGTCGTGTCAGCGCAATTGTTTAGCTTGGTTTGCGCCCGGCGCAAAGCTGCTATAAAAGATGTGCACCTGAAGGAAATGAGACTCGTCACTCGCTTTTTGCTCGCTGGCAATTTCTTGCTTGGCGTGTTTTTCCTCGGCGGCTGCGAAACCGTTCCCCAGGGGATCCAACAAGCCAGGCTCGAGATGTCGCAGAACATTGCCGCCGAGTCCCCCGGCGATTATTTTATCGGGCGCCGTTATTACAAACCCGATTACAAGTTCTGGGGTTACATCAGGCGCCCCGGCCAACCCTGGAGCACAGGAGAATTAGTGATGTTGAATGAAAAACAGAAACTTGCCCCGGACCGCGAACGACTGGATTTCGGCGGCGATAATAACTACGAATACAAACTCTACGGCTACTTTAGCGGCGACAAGGTTTATGAACCTGCGAGCAATGGAATTTATCCGGAGTTCGTTTTGAAGGGCTACCAGCTGATTTCCACGAACCCGCCGCCAATTTTTAAGAGTCAATTCCGTGGTAACGCGACCGCGGAAGATCTACGTTACGTGGTAGAAAAGCCGGAGTGACGTCGGTTGATTCGTTAAATCGTTGAATCGTTAAAACGTCAGACGATGTAATGGTTTAGCGTTTCACACGCATGCCAAACGCTGTTTCTGGTTTGAACAAAAGGGATCCTCTTGCTGAGGAATTCCTGCGCTATCTCGCCAACGAACGAAACGCTTCACCTCGGACGTTAAAGGCATATCGCCAGGCTCTGACTGCCTTTCGCGCTCAAAACCAAAGACCGTGGAAAAAATGCCGGGGAGACGATTTTCGCGATTACTTATTTACGATTGCAAAGCGTGGGCAGGCTCGTTCCTACGTGCGACTGCAATTCTCTGCGTTGCGGACATTTTACCAGTTTCTGGCAGCTCGGAAGGGAATGCGCGGCAATCCTGTGCGCGAAATACAATTGCCAAAAATCGAGAGGAAACTGCCGCTGGTCCTCACGCGCCAGCAGATCGAAGAACTGCTTGCCGCTCCAATGAGGGAGGCGAAAAGTAAGTCTGCGCCGGGCTGGATGCCTCTGCGCGACGTCGCCATCATGGAATTGTTCTACAGCAGCGGCTTGCGGCTAAGCGAACTGGCTACGCTCAATGTGGCTGACGTCGATCCTTATACCGAATCTGTGCGTGTATTTGGCAAAGGCCGCAAGGAGCGTGTATGCCCGGTGGGTTTGCCTGCGCTGGAAGCCATGTCACGTTATCGCGCCTCGGCGAACGTTCATTCGGGACCGATATTCATTAACAAGGCGCGAAGACGAATATCCACGCGTTCCGTCTGGCTCGTCTTGAAACGCTACGTTCGTCAC
>DATBEX010000066.1:0-3762 GCA_036558805.1 Candidatus Udaeobacter sp. | reverse complement strand
GGGCCAATCTCCCAATTGCCGTTGAGCTGGAACGGCGGGATTTTGTACAACGGATCTGGTCCGAGAAATCCCCGCACTGTCAACGTCGCGATGACTGACGAAAAGACCAGAGGGCCAAAAATTTCCATGGCCACTGAGCCGAGCACGATCTCTGCGACAAAGACCGCACCAGCGATTGGCGCGTTGTAGGCCGATGCAATCCCGGCGGCCGCGCCACAACCGACAAGCAATCGAAGCCGCGGCGTGGTCCATTTTCGGAGGCGGCCAGTGAGAGATGCCACCAGCGCTGATAGTTGGACGAGAGGACCCTCGCGTCCGATCGAGCCACCGGAAGCGATGGTGAAAAGTGACGACAAACATTTCAGCAGCGTGCGTCGCGCAGCAATCTTCCCGTCGCCCAGCACGACCGCTTCCATGTAATCCGTCGTTGTTATCTCTCCGCGCAATCGTGTGCCGAACTGAATGATTGCGCCCGCAATAAGACCACCGACTGCTGGAACGCCAAGGCGTAGTAACGGCGGGAGCTGGGAGAAACTTTCAACCAGGCCGGATTCCGAGCTGCCGGTAAGGATTTTATGAACGAGGCTCGTTGCGACGCGGAACAGGATTGAGCAAACGCCGCCGCAAAATCCAATGATGCCGGCCCAAATCAGCGTGGCCTGAAGATCAGTTGGCCGGATCCGCTCCTGAAACCAGACCAGGAACTTCAGCTGGCGAAAAGTATTCAGACTCGAACGAGATTTCTTGGAAATGGCGTTGCTGGAAGCCACTTTTATCAAGTCGATGCGTGGCAGGCGACGTCAAGCGCGAGAATGATCTTGCACCGGGCGACTCCTATTGCTGCCATCGTTTTGTCGGAACGGTTAGGATGTGAATGCGTCTGATCTTTCACTCGAGCGCGGACGGCTTTGTGTCGTGCTTACGACGATTGTCATCAACGTTGTCGCGGTTGCGCTGCTGACCGTCGCGCCGTGGTCTGACTGGCGCACAGGCGTAGCACTCAACATTATTGATAATTGTCTTCTTGTTGGCTTTGTGCTCATTAAACGGGACGCATTGCTTGCCCGGTTCCTTCTCTTCGGACTGTTCGTCGGGTTCACTGAGCTCGCCGCTGACGCGTGGCTGGTCGATTACACGCGAACGCTGGATTACTCAATTGGCGGAGGCCCAATAATCTGGCGGTCGCCGCTCTGGATGCCCCTGGCTTGGGAAGTTGTGGCGGTGCAATTCGGATACATAGGGCTGCGACTATGGGAACGATTCGGCAAGATCGGTTTGCTTATGATCGGGCTGCTCGGCGCGGTCAATATTCCGTTTTACGAAGAGATGGCGCGGAGAATTCATTGGTGGCAATACGGCGGTTGCCGAATGATTTCGTTTACGCCGTGGTACATCATTCTCGGCGAGTTTGGGATTGCCGTCACCTTCGCGTTGCTTGCACGGAGACTGCGGCGCGGTTCATGGGACGACGCTGTCGTTACTGGGATTGGTGGTGGTTTTTCGATCTTTATTTGCTATGCCGTGGCGTTTTGGATAACGGATCGAGTGATTCCGTAGGGACGAGGACAAATCCGGATAGATCGGGAGCCATTCTGATCTTTAAGAACGAACAATCAGAACAGCATTCCATTTTTGGAGGAGAGGATTGTTAAGAGGAGCGATTCGATCGGCGCCAATAATGACCCAAATGAGAATCTACTGCGCAATTTTATGGCTTTTCTGCGCAGGCGCCCTGGCGGCCCAGTCCCCCGGTCCGTCGGCGTCATCATCGCCGGCAGTTTCCGCATCACCCGCTGGGACGATCACGCAGTCGGTTGCCGAATTGTCCGCGCAAAGAGCCGCCACTGAACGGTCGAAGATTTACCGGACTGGCGCGGCTTACGGCCGCTGGCTCGATCAACTGGCAAAAGAGTCTGGAAACACTTTTCTCCAAAAGCCGGTTTTCGATCGAGTTACCTGGATGCGCTTGCTTAGTTGTGTTGTTGCGCTGGCACTACTCTCACTGCTCAACTGCTGGTTTATCGCGATCGTCAGACGACGCGCCGGCGAGATTCAATCGAAGCGATATCAATCCTGGTTGGCACTGAGTGCCGCGGCGATTCGCAAACCGGTTGCGCTTTTCCTTTGGATGTGTGGCGGCGCGTTTGCACTGCTGCCGATTGCTGCAGGCATCATCGACCGGCCCACGCGCATTTTTTGGAGCCGTGCGCTCACGGCGATTTTCTACGCGGGATGGATTATCGCACTGCTATGGCTTCTTTTTCGCGCCATTCGCGTGGTCGAAAAACGTATGCGTATGTGGGCGGAACAAACACACAGCCTGCCTGGTAAAATCGTTGTTCCAATCGTTGGCGACACATTGCGCCTTTCGGTGCCGCTGCTTGGTATCATTCTATTGTTACCGCTGCTCAAGCTTCCCGAAAACTGGGCATGGGTGGCGCAAAAAGGTGTCGGCATTCTATTCATCGTCGCGCTGTCATTCCTGATCGTTCACGGCATCAATGCACTGCAGGCTGGTTTGTTGAGCCGACAGCGATTGGACCAGCTGGACAATCTTTCCGCGCGCCGGATTTACACTCAGGTATCGGTGATTCGCAAAGTTATCATTGCCGCCGTCGTAATCATTGCGACCGGTTCCGTGCTGATGCTTTTCGATCCAGTGCGGCAGTTCGGCACGAGCATCCTGGCTTCAGCCGGAATTGCAGGGATCGTGATCGGATTTGCCGCGCAACGGACTCTTGGCAACGTGCTTGCCGGGATTCAAATCGCGTTGACGCAACCGCTGCTCATCGACGATATCGTGGTTGTCGAAGGCGAGTTTGGCCAGATCGAAGAGATCACTCTTACCTATGTAACGGTAAGAACGTGGGACCTGCGCCGGATGATTCTGCCTATCACCTATTTCGTTGAGAAACCGTTTCAGAACTGGAGTCGCGTTTCCACCGACCTGCTCGGCACGATCGTGCTTTACCTCGATTATCGGGCGCCAATCGGCGAATTGCGCAAGGAATTGAAGCGGCTCGTTGAGAACAATCCGAAATGGGACCGCAAAGTCTGCGGCTTGCAGGTAACTGATACAAAGCAAAACACAATCGAAGTGCGCGCACTGGTCAGCAGCAGTGATCCTGGAAAAGTTTTCGATCTTCGTTGCGAGGTGCGCGAAGGGCTCATTGAATATCTCTGTCGCAATCATCCGGACAGTCTTCCGCGACAGCGCAACGTAAACGAAACGCCCGACGAAGAAGTTCAGCGACAACACAAACAAACGGGGGCCACCACCCCACCCGGGCAGGAACACGAGCGCGGTCCAAAGTCTCCCGGCATTCACGCCGAGTCTGAGAGTGACGGCGCCGGCAGTTAGCTGATGCCTTCGCGAAAAGAGGAATGTCAACGCGTTGCGTGTTAGCGCTTCAACTGACCGTAACCGGTTGTTCGCTCCTGGGTGTTTGAGGTGCGCCAATTCGCAGAGCAAGGAACGTAGCGATACCGGCCAGACCTCCCAGCAGAAGGAATGCATCCGTATGCGTGCCAGTCCGAGTTTTCAACACTCCAATAAGCGCTGGTCCTGCGAATCCACCCACATTCGCGATCATGGTAACCAATGCTATCCCGGCAGCCGCCGCTCGCCCGGTCAGGAACTGAGTCGGCATCGACCAAAACGGCCCATAACTCCCACAATGGCCCAATGGCACAAGCGCGAGTGCGATAACCGCTAATACAGGCTGGCGTAGCAGGGCGCATCCTACAAGACCTACAGCCGAC
>DATBEX010000065.1:0-11995 GCA_036558805.1 Candidatus Udaeobacter sp. | reverse complement strand
TAAATAACTGAGCAGCAGCGCGAGAACAATCGGTAGCAGGATCGACCGCATGAAGTAGACGGTGTAAAACAGTGCCAGAATAAACAGCCCAGTCAGCGAGATTGACTGGATACCCAAAGGTCTCTGCAGCAACTCCGCGATACGTGAACGGGCACGAGAGGTGACGTTCCGGGCTTCCTGCTCGTCTGAACCATCGCTACCCGATTCGTCGTTTACAGAAGGCAAGGCCATCTATGTCAGGAATCGAATGGCACTTGTGACTTACGCGCCTCGGTTTGCAGTTGGTGATCGTGTCGTCTTTTTCTAGGATGGAGATCGTAGGGCGCGGCCTGCGCGAATGATCAGGCGAAGGTGACGGCACTCTAGTTCTACCATCGCGATTTTTATCAGGACATCTTCCGTTGGTTGTACCCACTCCATGGGTACTGAACTACAGTCTTTCGTGGGACAGGCCACGCGCCATGGCTTCTTTCCGTTTCTATTTCTAATCAACTGGATTTTCCGCCCGGTGATGATTTCACCGCAAACGAGGCAATAACGTTTCTCATCCAGTGACCGCCAGTGCCGAAATTGATCGAGTCGTCGCAAGATATGCAGTTTTTCTTCATCTGATAATTCGACCAAACAATCGGGCATCATGCCAAAACCTGCTCTTCTACCGATTGTCGCACAATCCGGCGCTTACCGGATTGCTGTATCAGTTAAAGTCCTATCCAAGTTATCACCCAAAGTCCTATCCAGGTTATGGCCCAGAACACTTTCGAGTAAGACCCAACCCTGATACCACCCAATGACCTGGCTTCTAACGGCGACGACGTTTGCGTGTGCGTGCGGCCTTCTTCGCAGCGGCCGACCGTGACTTTGCAGAGCGCCGGCTCGCCGCCCGTTTGGCATGTTGTGACAACGCTTTCTTCGACGCTGATCGGCGACTCTCACGCTTGAGCGCCCCTTTCGTTGCGCGAGAACGTTTGGTGGAAGGTTTTTTGCGGCCGACGGGTCCCTTCGTCAGATCCCGTTTAGCCTGACGTTTCGTGCGCGCTTTGCCTCGCTTTGGCGGGGGCAACTTTACGCCTGCTCGACGCGCTTTCGATAGCCCAATGGCGATCGCTTGTTCTGGGGAACGCGCGCCATGTTCACCTTCGCGAATGTGCTCCATTTCCTCACGCACAAATTCGCCTGCTTGAGTGGAAGGAGATTTGCCTTCGCGTTCATCTTCACGAGCACGCTCGATTGTTTCATCTTCTGGCATATCAAGATAGTTTCGCTGTTAACGCCCCATCTGGACGTTAGAAAAGCATGCGACAGGTTTCGACACAGTCGCTAACAGCAGCGGCGATCCGATTGTTGTTGGTCAGGGCGCGCCTCGGCCTCTGACCAGATTGATGATCAGCACGATTACGGCGATCACCAAAAGTAAATGGATTAGAGATCCGCCAACGTGTCCAAGGAGGCCGAGAAGCCATAGAACCAACAGGATTATGATTATTGTCCAGAGCATAGGTTTATTTGCATTATTGATCGCAACTTGTGACGAAGTCACGCGTATTCGAACACATCTGGAGGTTAGCCCGCTAAAAAGATTCCCAGACACGGCTAAACTGTCCATCTCGTGCGAAAAAGCGAAGAATGAAAAAGGGCCCGAGACAAATCGTATTGATAGCCACGCCGACTGAGCGTGAAAAGGTGGCTTCTTCGCTTGATCCGAATTCCGCGAACACTGCCGATGAAGGAAATAGATTCCTACCTTAACGATCACTTGGCAGGTTCGGTTGGCGCGCTGGAACTCCTTAGCCATTGGGCCCAGGTGCACAAAGGCAAGCCGCTGGCCGCCTTCTTCTCTGACATAAAAGCGGAGATCCGGACCGATCAAGATACGCTGCGGGATATCATGCATTCGTTAGGAATTGAAGAGAGCACTGTGCGCAAGGTGAGTGCGTGGGCCGCGGAGAAAGCAGGCCGCGTGCAACTAATGATTGCGGGCAACGAGCCGGGTAGCGTGGGATTAGTTCTCACCCTGGAAGGATTAATCATGGGAATTACTGGAAAGAAACTGCTGTGGCGGGCACTGGACGCAGCAAAGCTGCCGAAACTGAATGGCTATGATTTCAAGAAATTACAGCGTCGGGCTGATGAACAAATCGATCGAATCGAAGCCGAACGAATTCGAGAAGTGCAAGAGACGCTTTCTTCGCAGTAACGTTTTCGAAGGGGCGCTGTGACAAACAACCGTAACGGGAGAGCACCAGAAGCTAGTCTGGCTAACGGTTCTGCAGAAGCAGCGGAGGAAGCGGGCCTGCAATATGTGAGCGATGAACGTCCGGGCTACAGACGCAAAGCAAGCAACGGCGACTTCGAGTATTTGGATACAGAAGGCAAAGGAATCCGCGACGACCAACGGCTTTTGCGAATCAAACGTTTAGCCATCGCGCCAGCATGGACGGATGTTTGGATTTGCCCGTCACCAACGGGTCACATTCAGGCGACAGGTCGGGATGCCCGCCGGCGCAAGCAGTATCGTTACCACGAGCGTTGGCGCGAAATCCGCGATGAAAATAAATTCGCGCGCCTTGCCGATTTCGCCACGGCACTCCCAAAGATTCGGCGGCGAGTCGCTCAAGACATGAAGTTGCCCGGTCTGCCACGCCAAAAAGTGTTGGCCACCGTGGTGCGATTGTTGAAACGAACTTTCATTCGGGTCGGCAACGAAGAATATGCGCGCGAGAACAAGTCGTTTGGCTTAACCACGATGAAAAATCGGCACGTTGCCGTGAAAGGGGCGCGCTTGCGCTTTCGATTCCGTGGAAAAAGCGGACGCCAGCATGAGGTGGATGTGACGGATCGGCGAATCGCGAAAATTGTCGCAAAGTGTCAGGATCTGCCCGGGCAGGATTTGTTCCAATATGTCGATGAGAGCGGCGAGATCCGGAACGTGACCTCGCAAGACGTGAATGATTATCTGCGCGAAGTAACCGACGAAGATTTCACCGCGAAAGACTTCCGCACATGGGCCGGAACCCTACTTGCAATGTTAGCGCTCAGCTTGCAAGAGGAATTCGAAACGAAGAAGCAGGCAAAAGCGAATGTCAAAACAGCGATTTGCGCGGTGGCCGAGCTACTGGGTAACACACCGGCAATCTGCCGTAAGTGCTATGTGCATCCAGCCGTGGTCGAGGCTTATTTGAGCAGAACGCCTCTCTTGGGTCTCAACGGAACCGGTAGACGGCGTGAGCATGTCAAACTGCCGACCGCTGAGCGAGCTGTTTTAAAGTTTCTTCGGAAGGGCAGAGACGAAGCTGATAGACGACAGCCTGAGAAATCCTGGCGGCCGTGCGTTTACTCGCTCGCGGCCTTTGTAAAAACACACTATAAAAGAGAGACTGACTTAGTCCCAAGGTGCCGAATCTGATCCAGTGTGCACTGCCGAGGAGATTTGTCGGGACGCCATCGAACAAATTTTGTGCCGTGTCGAAACCGTCCCCCGGTAAAGTGATCGTACACCACTTCCACAACGACTCGTGGAGCAACTGGTACCCATTCTCCCGTGCGATCAGTGCTCCAACGGCTTGGGCCTCCCGGAGCGCTGCCGGTAAATCCTGGTGGTTTCTTAAGCGCTTCGAACTTCTTCGTTAACCCGCGGCGTTCCGATGCCTTGAAGGCGGATGTGAATCCAACGTGATGTAACAACCCGTCTTTACCGTAAAGTCCAAGTAACAGAGAGCCAATCACGCGGATTCCTCGCGCATAACGAAATCCTCCAACGACGCAATCAGCGGTTCGGATTTGTTTCACTTTCACCATTGCCGTGCGTTCCCCCGAGGCATACGCAGCATCCAGGCGTTTCGCAAGAATGCCGTCAAGGTCGCCGCCCGCTTTCTTTAACCAGTCCTTGGCGGTTCGATAATGCGTGGTTGCCGGAGAAAGGCGCAAATTTTTCGCCGATCTAAGATTTGATCTCACGAATTTTTCGAGAAGTTGGCGGCGTTCGCGCAGAATTCGCTTCAAATACACTTCTCCATCCTCGGCAAGAATGTCGAAAAGGACGTACAAGGCTGGATTGGCCTTGGCTAATTTCTGTACGCGGCTCGCCGCCGGATGGAGACGCAGCTGCAATTCCTCGAATGAAAGCGCTCCGCCAATGGGGACGACCAGTTCGCCATCCAAAACAAATTGTTGTTTGCGTAAACGAGTGAGAGCTTCAACAACATCGGGAAAATAACGCGCGAGCGGCTGGCCAGCCTTCGATTGCAGGTATGTCCGGTGACCATCACGAAAAGCGATACAACGAAAGCCGTCCCACTTAGGCTCATATTGCCAGCCTTCTCCGGCCGGAATTTCGTCGATTAGACGCGCTTCCATCGGCGGCAACGGAGGTTTCAACGGCATCTCCAATGTAGTTCGAAGCACGATGAATGGTGGACGGGTTAATCCAGGGAGTCGAATAGCGAGTTCTTACAACTAGCTATAACATCACGAGCACACCCTATTCGAGGTGTCTCGTGGCGAAGCAGCAGGAAGTTTTAGGTTCCTTAGGAACTTCCACTGCGTGGTTTTGCGATTTTGTAGCTGCATCGGATACGAGATTTTCCTTTGTGAGCCTAATGCTTGAGGTCATTTGCATTTTCTGCAAAACGTCAAAACCGAAGGTGTGACCACCTTCGAAGAGAATGTCAGAGATTAAGAATAAAATGGCGATTACGGCTTTCCGGACGAGCAGAACGCGACGCGGCAAGCAACGCGTCAGTGAGACTTAGATCTCCCGAAGGAAAAGGGGAATATGCGAATTGCTCAGGTTGCGCCGTTAATCGAAAGTGTGCCTCCGAAACACTATGGGGGAACGGAACGAATCGTCTCTTATCTTACTGAAGAGTTGGTCCGGACCGGACACGACGTCACTCTGTTCGCCAGCGGCGACTCCATTACGAAAGCGCGACTTATACCATCCTGTGAGCGCTCGTTGCGGAAGAATGAGCGCTGCAAGGACCCCGTGGCGCGGGAAGTCCTCCTGGTAGATCACGTCATCGAGCACCTTAATGAGTTCGACCTGATTCATTTTCACACGGGATACCTTCATTTTCCGGTTTGCCGCTATTTGCGCGTTCCGCATGTTACGACCCTGCACGGACGGCTTGACCTTCCTGACTTGGTTCCTGTGTTCGACCGGTTTCGCAACGAACCGCTTATATCCATCTCGAACGCTCAACGGCAACCGTTGCCTTGGGCTAACTGGCAGGCCACGGTTTACCACGGGTTACCGAAAGATCTGTTAGCCTTTCAACCAAATCAGGGAGATTACCTGGCTTTTTTGGGGCGAATCTCGCCAGAAAAGAGAGTGGACCGGGCGATCGAAATCGCAAAGCGCGTGTCGATGCCTCTCAAGGTAGCTGCGAAAATCGATCGTGTGGATAGGCGTTATTTCAAACGCGACATCGAGCCGCTGTTGAATAAATCTCATGTAGAATGGGTTGGCGAAATCAGCGACCAGCAGAAGAACGACTTCTTGGGGAATGCCTATGCTCTCTTATTTCCTATTGATTGGCCGGAGCCGTTTGGGCTTGTCATGATTGAAGCGATGGCCTGTGGCACTCCGGTGATCGCTTATAACCGTGGATCTGTTCCCGAGGTAATGGAAGATGCACTAACAGGTTTCATCGTACAAAATCTGGACGACGCTGTGAAAGCAGTTAGTCGAGTTGGCGATCTTAATCGGACCCATTGCAGGGAGGTATTTGAAAAGCGTTTCTCTGCGAGCCGGATGGCGAGTGACTATGTCGCCACGTATAGGGACGTGATTGAGAGCGGCGCAGGAATAATCGCTTCTCTAAATTGAGTCAAAGTGTTTCGGCAAGTTACTCGGATTGTTAGATTGGCGCGACTCAGGGTTTTCATGATGAGACGATCAGATGAAATCCTAGTTTAGCAGCTGCGACGGTTGCTAGTCTACTGTTAGAGCTCTTAGCTCAACTTTCTAGCTTGGTCTACGGACGCGAAAAGAGACGCGCGTGACTGGTCAATGTTTCGATTAATGGCTAAAGGAGGTGATAACAATGTTAGGTTGGGCTGTAACCTTTTTAATAATTGCGTTGATAGCAGCTGTGCTTGGATTTGGGGGGATCGCCGCGGCATCCGCAGGAATTGCGAAAGTGTTGTTCGTCATATTCCTGGTGATGTGCGTAATCTTTCTTATTTTCGGCTGGAGAGGACGCGGCGTCCCATGATGTGGGACTGAGTCCTAGACACACGGAAGCCCCGGCGATATTGAGCCTTCTTCGGCGGCAATAGCGGTACTAGGTTCTTCGTCGTTGATTGATTAAGAAACTCCTTGCCCCGCTAACCAACTAGCGCATGCCTGGAACATTGGCAAAGCCATCGCGCTAGGCCACTAGTTGATCAAGAACACCTTGCAACTCGTCAAGGTCTACTGGCTTAATGAGATGAAAATCAAATCCCGCGTCTTTGGAGCGCCGAATATCCTCATCTGTGCCAAAGCCAGTGATTGCCACTGCTTTGATTGGCCCTCTTCGTTTAGCTTCTAAGACTACGTCATAGCCACTTCCGTCGGGGAGGCCAATGTCACACAGAACCACGTCAAATTTCTGCGACGCGATCATTTCCAATGCGCGTTTGATATTGTTCGCGACCGAGATGCGGTGGCCAAAATGGGTGAGCAGGCGGGATAATGCATGTCGGGTATCTCGATGGTCCTCCACGAGCAGAATACGCAACTCCTTTGCTACATGCTTGGGAGACTTAGAAGCTGCCCAGGTTTCTCCGGGCCCTTCGGGCAGCGCCTCAAGTGTAACCTTAAACGTAGATCCGAAACTCCGGCCGCGGCTTTCTGCTTCAATTCTGCCGTGGTGAAGATCGATAAGATGCTTTGAAATGGCTAGACCTAATCCGAGTCCACCGAACTGACGGGTGACAGTAGAATCGGCCTGCTCGAATGGTGTGAAGAGGAAAGCCAGACGCTCGCGTTCAATTCCGATACCGTTGTCTGTAATCTCGAAATGAAAACGACTATCCCCATCGTTGTAGGTGCGGATCGCAATCTGTCCACTGGGCGAGGTGAACTTCACCGCATTGTTAATCAAGTTCCAGAATACCTGCTGGAGGCGGATGGGATCTCCCAGGATGTGGTTATTTTTCGCGTTGAGTTCGGAGGAGATCTTTAATTTCTTGGCTGCGATCGCTGAACTTGCGATTTCGATTGCTTCACGAACAAGTGCGTTTGCATCAAGCGGTACCAAATGAAGCTGAAGTTTTCCGCGTGTAACCCGAGTGAGATCGAGGAGATCATCAATTAGCCGCGCCTGCAATTGCACGTTGCGCTTGATGATTTTTAGGTCCTCCTCGAATTCTGATGGGAGTCTGGATGCGTTATTGGCAAGGTAGGTGGCAGCTGCCAGGGCTGGTGTCAGCGGGGTGCGCAATTCATGGCTCAGCGCTGCGAGAAAATCGTCTTTCGCCTTGCTTGCTTTTTCTGCCGCAATCTTTTCCGCTTCAAATTCCCGGCTACGAATTTGGTCCGTAACATCGCAGGTGACTTTGGAATAACCGCGAATTTCGCCCGAGCTATCGCGCAGTGCGGTCAGTATGACTTCCGCTTGAAAGATCGATCCGTCTTTGCGAACGCGCGGACCTTGATCTCGAATATGACCCAGACGAGCGGCCTCTCGCAAATTGCGTTGCGGTCTTTCGGCAGCAACGTCTTCCGCCGTATAAAAACAGGCGAAGTTCTTTCCTATGATTTCTTCTGCAGTGTACTGTTTGATTTTCTCCGCGCCGGTATTCCATGTCGCGATGTTGCCGGTCGGATCGAGCATGTAAATGGCGTATTCTTCAACGCTATCTACCAGGATATGAAATTGTTCCGCCGTCTGGTGCAGTGCTGATTTAATAGATCGATCCTCACCCATGGGACCAGGGAAACCAATTCTCCATATGAATCGGAGCGCTGCGCTTGCGTGGTCGCCCATTCCTATCTTCTTTTTGAAGACAGCCGGTCGTTTATTGAGCAATCAGTCTCGATTCAAGAAGCGACCGCGCAAATTCACCTACGCGTGCAACCAAGTCGGGCGAATCGGCTAGCTCTTCCAAGCGGCTCACGAGAGTGCTTCCGATGACCGCGGCGTCGGCAAAACGCCAGACTTGGCGAACCTGTTCTGCCGTTGAGATCCCAAATCCAACTGCAATTGGCAGGTCGCTCACTGCCCGCAGACGTTTCACAAGACGCTCAGCATCGCGTGGCATGTCGTTTCGCGCGCCAGTAACGCCTGCACGTGAAACAGCGTAAATGAATCCACTGGCCTGCCCGGCAATTCGTGTTAGCCGTTCGTCCGAAGTCGTGGGCGCTGCGAGAAAGATCAGATCTATCTCGTGATGATGAAGTGCTTCAATCCAGGGCCCTGCTTCTTCAGAAATCAGGTCAGTTATGAGCACTGCATCGATTCCAGCTCGCCTAGCCTCCGCCGGCAGCCGATCTCTGCCGAATTTCAGCAACGGATTGACATAACTGAACAGCACAATCGGTACCTCGATCTGTTGTTTTGCATTCGAAACGCATTTTAACGCGTCGGAAAGTGTCACACCGTTTTTCAGTGCGCGTTCAGATGCGTGTTGAATCACGGTGCCGTCGGCAACTGGATCGCTGAATGGCACACCGAGTTCGATGATATCGGCTCCGGCTTTGGCCAGTTCAATCAGCAGAAGTTCGGTCGTTTCCATATCGGGATCGCCCGCAACGATAAAGGGAATAAATGCCCCACGATTGGAGCGCTTCAGCTCAGAAAACGCGTCGCTGATCGAACTCATCGCGACTGCAAATCTGCAACCAGTTGGACGTCTTTGTCGCCACGACCAGACAGATTGACAATGACAGAGTCGTCTCGTCGTAATTCACGCGCGACCCGCAGCGCGGGGGCGATAGCGTGGGAGGACTCCAGCGCGGGGATAATGCCTTCCAATTTGGCGCAAAGTTCAAATCCTTCTAGCGCCTCGGAGTCGGTTGCTCGGACGTACTCGGCTCGCCCACTGTCATGCAGGAACGCATGTTCAGGGCCGATCGCTGAGTAATCGAGGCCGGCCGAGACGGAATGTGTGGTTGCAATCTGGCCATTCGGATCCTGAAGCACGTACGACATTGTCCCTTGCAGCACACCGATTTGGCCGCCGCCACTGACCTTTCCGCTATGAAATCTCGCGGCGTGTTGGCCCAACGAATCTCCGAGTCCTCCCGCTTCGACACCCACGAGGCGGACCTCGCTGTCTCCTATGAAAGGATGAAACAAACCGATCGCGTTTGAGCCGCCACCCACGCATGCAATCAACGCGCGCGGCAATTTTCCCGTAGCAGACAAAATCTGTTCGCGCGCTTCGCGTCCAATCACGCTTTGGAACTGGCGCACCATCAGCGGATACGGATGCGGACCGAGCGCGCTGCCAAGCAGATAGTAAGTGTCGTGTACGTTCGTTACCCAATCGCGCAGAGCTTCGTTGATTGCATCCTTTAAGGTCCGGGTGCCGGAATTTACAGTGATCACTTCCGCGCCGAGCAACTGCATTCGGAAGACGTTCAGCGCTTGTCGCCGGACGTCTTCAGCGCCCATGTAAATGACACACCGCAATCCAAACAATGCGCAAACTGTCGCGGTTGCTACGCCGTGCTGGCCTGCCCCAGTCTCAGCGATGACGCGACCCTTGCCCATTCGACACGCAAGCAACGCTTGTCCCAGAGCGTTATTGATCTTGTGCGCGCCGGTGTGCAAGAGATCTTCGCGCTTCAAATATATTTGTGCTCCTCCGCTGCGGGCTGTCAGCCGTTGCGCGTGAAACAACGGAGTTGGCCGGCCGCAGTAATCGCGGAGCAGTTGGTTGAGTTCGCCCCAGAAAGTTGGGTCCACTGTGGCGCGCCCGAACTCGTTAGTCAGCTCATCGAGCGGCGCCACCAATGTTTCTGGAACGTAGCGACCGCCGAATTTGCCCCAGTGGCCCTGCTCGTCTGGTTCGCTTCTTTTTATCGACAATTTTTGCATCGCCCTGATTACGCCGGAAAAGTGTTCATCGAAGAATTGGCCATTCTTACAGCGGTGACAAAATCTTCGAGTGTCTTGTGATTTTTTATTCCTGGCGCGCTCTCAACGCTGCTACAAACGTCAACAGCGTTTGGCGCCACAGCTGCGATGGCCTTACCGACATTTTGTTCGGTTAAGCCGCCGGAGAGAATAAGGAATCGCGCAAGCGAACGGGTTGTTCGTGCTGCTGGCCAATCACATGTCAGACCAGTTCCGCCACGGAGGTGCGGATGGTGTGCGTCAAGCAGTACGTCGCAATCGCCAAACAAAGAGACGTGTTCCGGCCGGAACTGTGAATCCGTTGAGAACGCCCGAATTACACGAAACTCACGGGCCAATTCGGTGCATGTACTCGGCGACATATGTCCATGCAATTGCACATATCGAACGCCGGCTGTCTCCGCAACATTACGAATTTCTTCGGGACTGGCGTCCACGAAAACTCCGACTGGGCAAACCTCAGCCGACATCGCCTTGATGATTTGCTGGGCAGCCCCGGGCCCGACGTATCGTGGACTTTTTGGGTAGAAGTTGAATCCAAGCATTTTGACGCCGAGCTCAACACACGCTCTGGCATCTTTAATATTCGTGATGCCGCAAATCTTGATCTGCACCGGAATCATGGCTGGCGAGGTCTGTTTAAACTCGTGTACGTTTCCGATCTTCAAAGGCGGCAAATAAATCGCGAAGAGCCATTTCTGGATCGGGCGCGCGCATCAGCGCTTCGCCCATGAGAAAACCGCGAAATCCAATTTTGCCAAGGCGAAGCAGCGAGTCTGCACTTTGCAATCCACTTTCGCTGATCAGGATCCTGTTTGGCGGAGCCTCGGCGATTAAACGTTCGCTTGTATTCAACGAAACCTGAAAGGTGCTGAGGTCGCGATTATTTACACCGATGACTTTCGCGCCTGCAGCCAGGGCACGGCTCAATTCCCCGGACGTGTGCACTTCAACAAGCGCATCGAGCCCCAGTTCGTCCTCAGCAACCGCGCGCAGTTCGCCTAACGAGGAGTCGTCCAGTGCCGCCACAATTAGCAACACGGCATCGGTCCCAGCGGCAGCAGCTTCGAAAATTTGGATTGGATCGATGATGAAATCCTTGCGCAAAAGCGGCAGGTCTGTGGTGGATCGAGCCGCGCAAAGGTCTGCAATAGAACCGCCAAAATACTCCCGGTCCGTGAGAACAGAGATCGCACAAGCGCCGCCGTTTTCGTAACGGCGAACAATCTCAGGAACCGTCAAATCGTCGCGAATAACACCAGCCGAAGGCGATTTGCGTTTGAACTCAGCGATAATCTTCAATCGCGGTGAGTCTGACCTTAGCGCTCGTAGAAGCCGGTGCGGATTAGCGTTCTTTCGAACCTGCAACGCGCGTTTGCGTAAGTCCCGTGAAGAAGGATCCTCGCGAAGTTGTGCCGCGGCCTTTAGTTTTTGATCCAGGATTTGAGAGAAAATATTTTTGGTCATGAACTTCGGTTCGTTTCCCGGATCAGCGCATCCAACTTCGATGCCGCACGTCCGCTATCGATGCTCTCTCGAGCGAGGCTAGCCGCGTAACAGAGATCCGGAGCAATGCCTGCGATATGGAGCGCGGCAGCGGCGTTAATGATGACCAGATCACGGGCAGCACTTGTTGTTTTTGTCCTCACGCCTTGTAAAATTGCGCGGATCAGTTGTGCGTTTTCTTTTGCATCCTTCCCACGAAAGCTGTCGAAGCGTCGACGTTCCAAGCCAAAGTCTTCCGGAGATACTGTAAATTTTTCTACTGCTCCGGTGGACGAATAGGCGGCCACATGCGTTTTCTCCGCAATTGTTATTTCATCCAAGCCGTCTGCACCATGCACCACCCACGCTTTTTCCACGCCGAGAGAGCCAAGCGCTGAGGCTACCCGTTCCAGCAACGAAGGACGCCAGACACCCACGATCTG
>DATBEX010000064.1:0-13697 GCA_036558805.1 Candidatus Udaeobacter sp. | reverse complement strand
GATCAGTAGTTGCAATTGCTTCAATTGGCTGGCTCCCACATTTCGCCAGGCCCATCCCGTTGGCGCAGAGCTTCCGCAGGAATGTGTCAGTCTCATGGCGCCGACGTTTATGAGTGATCAATTTGATGCGATGTATTATGTCCCTTCGTATCGGGCTTGGTTCTTCCGCCAGGATTTGCGGTCCGCGTACGAATATCACTGCCGTTTCCTTCAGCATCTGCAAGTGCGGCAAAACGCGCGGCGCTGGATCTTAAAGGCTCCCACGCACATGTTTGCGTTGCCGGCTCTGCTGGCTGTTTACCCCGATGCGATTTTCGTCCAGACTCATCGAGCGCCGCTCGATGCCATGGCCTCGGTAGCCAGCCTCATAACCATTCTTCGGCGTGTTTTTAGCGATGCGGTGGACCCACTCACGGTTTGTCGCGAGGCGATCGATTACTGGTCGAAAACACTAAACACATTCCTGGAGGAACGAAGTCGCTTAGCAGAGCATCGCATCTGCGACGTAAGTTACGGCGAGATTCGCCGCGATCCGCTGGTGGCAGTGCAGCGAATTTACGCGCATTTCGGGTGGTCACTATCCCGCGATGTAGAGCGACGGATGCGCCGGGCGCTGGCAAGTCAGCCGGAGCAGCGACATAGGCTTCATCGTTACAATCTCTCACAGTTTGGTGTGCAAGAAGCAGAGACCGCCCCTCGATTTGCGGCGTATTGCGACCGGTTTGGTCTGGCTGCGCGCATGAAACCTCGGTCTGACGAGCAAACGGAAAACCTGGTTACGAGATAGGGTCAACAACTCTGCAAGACGTGTCGAGTTGCTGGAGCCGCTGGCATGAGGAACCTTCGCGACATGAGTTTTGAAGTGCGTCGTGCGATCGCGGCCAATCATCCCAGCCTGCCCGGACACTTTCCGGGCGCCCCGCTTGTGCCTGGCGTATTGATTCTCGATGAAGTTCTCGCGGCGCTGCGTGATCGGCAGAAAGACTGTCAGCTTACTGCGATCCGAACGGTTAAGTTTCTACAACCACTCAGGCCTGAACAGCGTTTTACGATCTGTTTTTCCGCAAGCAATGATGAAGCCAGTGAAGTCAATTTTTGTTGCCGCGTTGAAGACCGCGTAATAGCTGAAGGCAAACTAGAACTTTGTTGCGGGACAAGAGCGACTTCGTGAACGTGCCAATCTCAGACGCGCAAACGTTTAAGGCGCCACCGAGCGATCCACGCGTGTTTGAGTACCTGAAGGACTATCCGCCATCGGTGTTCAGTGAACGGCTGTATCAAAGCATGGAACTATTGGAACTTTACAGCATCGATATGGCTATCGATTTGGCGCGCCAGTTGAAGGTGCTCGATCAGCTGAGCGATTGGCGATCGGTCGATGACTTGTGTCGTGTTCTTTCGTTTCAACCCTCCTTCAAGTTCGCCTTACGCTGGATTCTCGAACGGCTGGTCGAGATTGATTGTCTTGAGGTGCGCAGTGATGAGAATGCTCGCCTGTACCATTTGCGACACACGCCGCGCCAACCTAATCTGGAAAATTTGCGCGTAACCGGTTTGCAAATCGATCCTGCAAACGCAGCGACCCTGGATTTGTTGGATCACGCCGCGAGTCTCTATCCGGCGGTCGCTAATGGCAAACAAAGCGGTGATCGCAATTTGCTCGGTCCGCAAGGCGTGCCCTTATGGTTAAATTACTTTAACAACGATAACTCAACCTATGCCGTGAATAACTGGATTGGTGCAGCGCTTGCCGCCCAGCGCGTTTCCAGTGATCGCGGACTTCGGATTCTAGAAGTCGGCGCCGGCCCCGGCAGCGCCAGTGAAATCTTACTACGCTTGTTTGACGAACGCGGAATTTTGCCACGGATAGAACGTTATCTCGTCACAGACCCGAACGCCTTCTTTACGCGATGCAGCCAACGAAAACTCAGAAAGGAATACCCTGATCTTTCGCTCGAATGGGCGGCGTTGAATCTCGATACACGCTGGAGCAGCCAGGGCATCAACGCGGGTGAGTTCGATTTGGTATATGCCGTTAACGTCATGCACATCTCGAATGATCTTTTGTTTAGTTTAAGGGAAGCACGCTCCGCTCTGGCCCAGGATGGGTGCCTCGTAATCGGTGAATGCCTCCGACCCTACCCCGATCAGCCAATCTATCCCGAGCTGATGTTTCAGATCCTCGAGAGTTTCACCAATGTCCAAATGGACCCGGAGATTCGTCCGAACCCCGGTTTCCTGACTGCCGGGCAGTGGCGGCTTGCGTTCACCCGCGCAGGATTTCAGCATGTCGAAGTCGTGCCGGACATGGATCGCATTCGCGAGATCTATCCGCACTTTTTTACCGGCGCCATTTGCGGCCAAAACGCGATGCCAAACTAATGATCTCGCAGGCCCTGGAGAACAAAAACTCTGAGGCGGCCCATTGGACGGCGTTTCCGGAACGCGGGACGCCCACCTCGCTGCGGCTACTCGCCTGGATCGCGACCCACATCGGGCGATGGGCCGCAAGACTGCTGTTATTTCCAATCACAATCTATTATGTGACTACTGCATTGGCGGCGCGCCGAAGTTCGTACGAATACTTCAGGCAAATGCGCGGCTGCCAGGCGCACTGGTCGGATGTGTTTCGTCATTTTCACTGCTTCGCTGCGACCATCCTGGATCGCGTTTACCTGTTGGGCGGTGAATTCGAGCGCTTTGACGTAGAGCTTCGTGGCAAAGAAATCCTGCACCGCCGAATGGAAAGCGGAAAGGGGTGCATTTTGTTAGGCTCACATTTGGGCAGTTTCGAGGTATTGCGAACTCTGGGTGTGATGCAGCGAAAGTTTCCGGTGAAGGTTTTAATGGACCCAACCCACAACCAAAATATTACGCGTTTTCTGGATGCACTAAACCCTGCGATCGCCAGCACGGTAATCGCGCCGGATCGGGTAGATACTTTGCTGACAGTTAAGGAAAGTTTGGATGCGGGGTTCTTCGTTGGCACGCTGGGCGACCGCGTGTCGAATGATGGCAAGACAGCCGAATGCCAATTTCTTGGCCGGTCAGCCGCGTTCCCGGTCGGCCCAATCGTGCTTGCTGCCATGACGCATTGTCCGGTTATTTTGTTTTTTGGTCTCTACCGCGGCAGTAACCGTTACGAAATTTACTTCGAACACTTTGCCGATGAAATCACATTGAATCGGGATCGTCGGGCCGAGGAAATTCAGCTGTGGATGCAGCGTTATGCCGAACGCCTGGAGTATTACGCGCGTCTTGCGCCTTACAACTGGTTCAATTTTTATCCATTTTGGGACCAGGTTTCGCCGCGTTAATGATCAACCAGGGTTCCATCAACAAAAAGGAAATACGAACGCTAATCCCGCATTCGGGTACGATGTGTTTGTTGGATGAGGTGACTCAGTGGGATGATCGATCGATTACGTGCGTCACTAACACGCACCGCGACCCGGCGAACCCATTGCGCCGCGACGGGCGTTTATCTGCCGTTCACGCTTTCGAATACGGCGCGCAAGCGGCGGCTGTCCACGGTGGGTTGCGCGCCCGTTCGGTGGGCACAACTGCGGCGCCTGGCTATCTGGCTGCACTACGCGACGCGCGCTTGCACGTGCAGCGCCTGGACGACGTCACGTTGCCGCTGCAGGTTTCCGCTAACCGTTTGTTCGGAGACGATGCAAACACAATTTATGAGTGCCGAGTTTTTGCCGGCAATATTTTGTTAGCGAATGCGCGTGTGACCATCATGGAGCGAACCTGACTGCCATCGCCGCGTCTCTCGCCTGCGACCGCCCCTCACATCACGATTCCGCCGTCGACACACAACACCTGGCCTGTGATGTAACCGGCTTCAGCTGACGCGAGAAATGCCACCGCGCTAGCGATGTCTTCGGGCGTGCCGGTTTTGCCAAGTGGAATCTTTGATTGAATGGAATTCTTAATTTCATCGGAGAGTCCAACAGTCATGTCTGTCGTGATGAATCCCGGCGCTATGGCGTTGACGGTGATATTGCGGCTCGCCAACTCGCGGGCGAGGGATTTGGTGAAACCAATCAAACCCGCTTTGCTCGCCCCGTAATTCGTCTGTCCTGCATTTCCGATCAGGCCTATCACCGAACTGATGTTGATGATGCGACCGCTGCGCTGCTTGGTCATGGCGCGGATGATCGCCTGCACAAAACTGAACGCGCCGCGCAAATTCGTGTTAACAACCGAATCCCAATCTTCGAGCGACATTCTCATCGCGAGCGCATCGCGCGTCACGCCCGCGTTATTAACCAGGATGTCAGCTCTGCCAAAGTTCTCGAGAATCCGGGAGCCAATTTTTTGGACGGTTGAATGGTCCGCAACATCGACTGTATAGGCTTTTGCTGCATCGGCGCGAATTGTGTTGATTTGCTTCGCGATGTTCTTCGCGTTTGCCTCCGTGCGGCTCACGCACGCCACACGCGCTCCCTCGTTTGCCAGTCGCAAGGCAATAGCTTGCCCAATCCCCCGTCCCGCTCCCGTAACGATTGCAACTTGATTCTCAAATCTCATTGGTCTTTGGATTTCTAAGAATAGCTTCTGGCATTCCGCGATGTCGAGAGGGGGCTTTGGTCGGGTGCGCGCTTTCTCAAACGCGAATTACACCACCACTCCGTAACGGCGTTGGCGACTGCCAAATTCTTCGACCGCGGTAACGAGGTCTTTTTTTGTGAAATCGGGCCAGAGTTTGGGTGTGATATACATTTCGGTATAGGAGGTTTGCCAGAGAAGGAAGTTGGAGAGACGCATTTCGCCCGAGGTGCGAATGAGCAGATCCGGGTCGGGATAGTACCGTGTGTAAAGATGCTTGCTGAACATCTCCACATCAATCATTGCTCTGTCGATGTGACCCAATTCAACCGCGCGAAGCAGACTCTTGATACCATCAATGATTTCGAGGCGGCCTCCATAACTCAGGGCGAGAATGAGTGTCAAACCCGTATTGCCAGCGGTTTGTTCGATGGTTCTATGAAGTTGCTCCTGCGAGCTCGCGGGCAAGTCCGTTAAGCGGCCGATGGCCTGAAGACGCACATTTTTCTCAATCAATTCCGGCGTCTTTTCCTTCAAGAATTTTTCGAGCAAACGCATGAGTGCGAGGACTTCGCTTTTAGGACGTTGCCAGTTCTCAGCGGAGAAAGCGTAAAGGGTGAGATATTCGACCTTCAATTCGCCGCACCCTTCTACACACTCCCGAACAGCCTGCGCACCTGCTTCGTGCCCTTTAATGCGGGGCAAACCGCGGGACTTGGCCCATCGGCCGTTACCGTCCATGATGATTGCGATGTGACGAGGAATGCTCTTCACGTTCGGAGGCATGGCTACAGAACGATTGTCTCACCACGTGCCGGCCCGACGCTAATCATGGATAGTTTTGCTCCCGTTAATTCGGAAATGTATCTGACGTATTTCTTCGCGGCAGGAGGAAGTTGCGAAAAGGTTCGAGCAGAATGAGTCGGGGTCTTCCAGCCGCGCACCTCTGCATAGATTGGTTCGCAATTGGCCAACTGGCTTGCATCGCACGGTGGAACACGAAGCCTTTTACCGTTCAGGCGATAAGCTACGCAAACCCGGATCGGATCGACAGCATCCAGTCCGTCGAGGTTGGTGATGGCTAGCTCGTCAATTCCGTTGAGCATCTTGGCGTAACGCGTTGCCACAGCATCGAACCAACCACAGCGGCGTTTGCGACCCGTGGTCGCGCCAAATTCCCGTCCCAAACCGTGAAGCATCTGCGTCAATTGGATATCTTCCGTCGGTAAAGCCCCCTCGCCCACGCGAGTGGTGTACGCTTTCATCACGCCCACGACGCGGTCGATCCGATGAGGTGGCACGCCCGTACCGGTGCACGCGCCGCCGGCGGTCGTATTTGAGGAAGTTACATATGGATATGTCCCGTGATCGATATCAAGGAATGTTCCTTGCGCTCCTTCGAAAAGAATCTTTTTGCCCCGCTCCATGGCGCGATGGAGATACACTACGGTGTTGCCGACGAAAGGACGCAGTTTCTCAGCCGCTTTCAGATAACTTTCATTGACGTCTCGAAAGCTGACAGGTCTTGCACCGAGCGCCTGGAGAATTCTGTTGTTCTCGATCACCTTGGCCTGCAATTTCTTTGAGAACACGATGGCCTGCATTAGATCTGACATGCGTAAACCCGTGCGCGCTGCTTTGTCACCATAAGCCGGCCCAATTCCACGTTTAGTCGTTCCAATTCTGGTATGTCCCTGACGCAGTTCCCGTTGCTCATCGAGTAGACGGTGATAAGGCAGAACCAGGTGGGCGCAGTCGCTGATAAGCAAATTTCTGCCAATTGTGACGCCCAGTTTTCGCAAATCATCGATCTCACCCAGCAATGCGATCGGGTCGATGACAACGCCGTTTCCAATAACGCAAACCTTGCCGCGTCGCAGAATTCCCGAGGGAATCAGGTGAAGAATGTATTTAACGCCACGATGGAACACGGTGTGCCCGGCGTTGTTGCCGCCCTGGCTTCGGACCACGATGTCAGTCTTCGCGGTAAGCACGTCGATAATCTTGCCCTTACCTTCGTCCCCCCACTGCGCTCCAACTAAAATTGTATTGGCCATTGTAATCAGAAATGGGCAAAAAATTTTCCCGATGCATCCGGCAGGACACATTCGGGACTGCCTACGAATGATATGTTGGCAGCAACTGCGTGCAAGGGAATTTGCGACGCCGTTGATGTTCTCTCAGGGCGAAAGCCGGTAGGGAGAGCGTGCTGCGGCTCATCCCAACGAGCTTCGGATTGTGCTGCTCAAGGCACGGGCGTCTGGTCTTTTGACGGAGGAGAAGCACCTGGCTGCTCTCTTCCGGATTCCATCAACGTTGGTCGCACCGCGCCCGACGCATCCGGCCTTGCAGGTCGTGAACTCGGTCGACGCGATGCGCTTGTTTGTTCGGAGCGATTTTCCTTCCTTGCCGGCCTTGGAGTTTCCGGGACAACAGGAATCGGTGCTTGAGCGACCTCGGAATCTGATGGGCCGGATCTGTTCTTTTGTGAAGGACTTGGACTGTTCAACCGCTCGGCGGCAAGAGCTCCGGCTTTTCGCATCTCCTCAAGCGTGGGTTCCGCAGATGTAGATTTCCTCCGTGGTTTGGGTTTAGCTCGCTCCGGTTCTGGCGTCGCCGATTCCGAGGGGGTTTGCTCAGGAGGCGGCGCTACTCGTTTGGGAGCTTCCGGTTTCGTTTCGCGAGCAACGATGACCTCCTGTGCACCCAACCGGCCGACGAGGATGAAGCTGCAGAGCAGCAGCATGAAAAAACTCCTCGACATAAAGCGCCGTGATAAATTACTTCGACCCGTTCGAAAACCCCCATTCACAAAGCGTTGCTTAACCAGTTGGCCGCGTCACCTGAATCACAGGCAGCGGAAAACGCATCCGCAGTTCGTTTTCCAGATAGATTTCCACGTGATGCATGCCGTATTGCTGAAACTGCACTCCCCCAAAGTAATGGACGTTAGTTGCGTGTCCCTCCATTTCCTTCAAAACAAATTCCACTTCTGCTTGCGCGATGACTTGTTGTTCGTCGACGCCGACAACGCGGGATTTTTGTCGAAATTTGCCCGCGCCGCTGCACCACCGCGTCCAGATGCAGAGCCGGATGTAATTGATCGGCAAGGCGGGCGCCGGGATGACGCTCAGCACGCCCACCAGCGTTTGCATGCCGTTGATCTCGCACCGGACGTCTTCGCAAAGAACAGCACTTTGCAGATCGGGAAGCATAACGTCTGTCGCCATGACTGCCTGATTACATGATGCCACGCATCAACAGCGTCAATAGCGCTATTCCGAGAATAATTCGATAAACGGCGAACGGTACAAACCCTCGGGCACGCACCCAGTTCATAAACCAGGCGACCACGGCCAATGCTACAAAAAACGAAACGATAAAACCAATCGCGAGAACAATCCATTCATGCGGATTCATTGCCAGCGGTGCAATATCTGCCTCGTGATGTCGCGGCATCACTGTCTTCAAAAAATCAAATCCTGTAGCCACCACCATTGTCGGCATCGATAAGAAAAACGAAAATTCAAGCGCAGCTGGACGCGATAAACCTGCGACCTGGCCAGCCGCAATTGTGGACATCGACCGGGATGTGCCTGGGAAAATTGCAGAGAGAATTTGCGCCGCACCGATCCAGACCGCCTGCGGCAACGTCATTTCCTCCATGTGCATCGTGCGTGGCCGGGTAAAGACGACGTCAACGATCCACATCACGATTCCACCAATCAGAAGCGCAAGGGCCATCACCCAAAGATTTTCCAGATTCTTGCCGATTTGCTTCGTAAGCGTCCAGGCAGGAACTGCGGTCACGACAAACGCGATCAGGGTAAGACTTAACGGATTCGTGAAAATGGTTCGATTACCGCGTTCGCCTCGCGGAAAAGTGCGGACAAACTGCAGGATGCGATGCCAAAAATAAACCGGCAACGCCAGGATCGCGCCGAGCTGGATGACGATCGTGTACATCTTCCAAAACCCGTCGTGCAGATCGATATGCAGCAGCGCTTCGCAGATGCGTAAATGCGCCGTCGAGCTTACCGGAAGAAATTCAGTCAGCCCCTCGACAATTCCAAGAAAGACTGAAAGTAGATAGTCATGCATGAGTTGAATCGTTGCTCGCGATCACAATGCTTCCGTTCCGCGTTCACCTGTCCGGATGCGCACCGCTTCGTCGACCTCGGTTACAAAGATTTTCCCGTCTCCGATCTTGCCCGTTTTGGCCGCTCCTAAAATTGCCTCGACAGCTCGCTGTGCACGGTCATCCGCAACGACCATTTCGAATTTTATCTTGGGAAGGAAATCAACGGTGTACTCCGTACCGCGATAAATTTCGCTGTGCCCCTTCTGCCTGCCAAATCCTTTCACCTCGCTGATAGACATTCCTTCGACGCCTGCCGCCATTAGCGCTTCTTTCACCGGCTCTGCTTTGAAGGGCTTGATAACTGCCTCGATCTTTTTCACCGCGCCAAAGCTAGAACTGACATACCAAATGGCAAGCACTCCGATTCAAGCGAGTAGAACTGCACGAGCACAGATTCCTGCATCGGTTCCCGGCTGAGGTCGACACGCTGCTTGAAGAGACAAGCGCGCCTCCAGATTGATGAAAAACAAGATCGCGTTTGCGCCGTTGGATTCATAGCGCATAACTTCCGCCGATGAAGGGCATTTTCATTTTCGGGATCATCACGATCGCAACGCCGGCACTGGCACAGGAGAACACCGCCCCACCGCAGGAGAAAACAACTCCGCCGCCCAGGGTTTATCCTGTCGCTTTGCCGAATTACGACGAGGAAACCGCTACTCGATTGCAAATTTTTTTGGACAACAACGATTTTGGACCTGGCAAAATTGACGGAAGAATGGGCGAGTTCTTTCGCAAAGCGCTCATCTCGTATAAGCACGCCCACGCCATGCCGAAGACTGGCGCGGTCGATCAATGGATGCTTGATCAAGTGCCCGTGACCTACACCACTTACACAATCAGGGATGAAGATCTCAAGTTGGTTGGGAATGTGCCGGGGAGCCGTTCCGAGCAAGCGAAACTAAAATGGCTGCCCTATACCTCGTTTCTCGAGTTCGTTGCCGAGCGCTTTCATTCTGCCGAGTCCTATATTGAAAAGCTTAATCCCGGAAAAAATTGGGAACACCTTCAGCCTGGAGACACCTTGAAGGTGCCCAACGTATTACCATTTGAGGTTGAGAAATTCACCGAAGGAAAAGTACCTGAGAACCCGGCATTCGCTTCCCGTAAGATTTTCGTAGATACCTATGAAAAACTTCTCGAAGTCTTTGACCGAGACCAGCTTATCTGCGTCTTTCCGATTACGCCAGGGTCAAAGACGTTACCCGCGCCAGTGGGCACATGGAAAATTCTCGGCGCAAATGTTTGGCCATGGTTCCGCTACGACGAAGGGATGCTCAACTACGGTGTGCGCACCGAGAACTACTACAATTTACCGCCCGGCCCGAACAACCTCGTTGGCGTTCTCTGGATGGGTTTAAACAAGCCGGGCATTGGCATTCACGGCACGAACAATCCCGAGACAATTGGCCGGGCTGCGAGTCATGGCTGCATCCGCCTGGCCAACTGGGATGCCGCGCGCGTGAAAGATTTGGTCAGCGTCGGCAATACTGTGCTGATCTTCTAGACGTTCCACGCTGTCATCCCGAACGAATGTGAGGGATCTTGCAATCGAAGTGCCCGTGTGCTGGCCAGGTGTGTGTGATCAATCAACTTGAGCGGAATTCCTTGCTTCGCTTGGGATGACGATGAGTATAGGCAGTAGCGCCGTTACTTTCCAGGTGGAACGGTCGCCGCGGCGACTCCCTGCGTTGGTCCCGCAACCTCGGGACCGCTTTGTCGCCTGGGATCTGGTTTTCGGTGGTTCGCTGCCATCGTCTTCGGGGAAGCCGACCCATCTTTGACAAAATTCCAAAAAAGATCGCGCGGATTCGTGCCGTTCGACGTCTAGGCTTTAGAAAGACGCAATGGACCCCAGTGAACGCGAACAGTATGAGGCGGCCATTCAAGGCGATCGAGAGGCATTTGAAATGATCATTCGTGCGCATAGCCGAACACTTTTTGCTGTTGCCTACGGAATTTTGCAAAATCGCGAGGAAGCAGAGGACGTCGTGCAAGATTCGCTGGTTAAAGCGTGGAAAACACGTCGGCGAGTTCGCGACCCGGAGAAATTTGCCGGCTGGCTGGCGACGATCGCGCGACATCGATCTCATGATATTCTTCGCCGACGCCGCACCGCGCCGTTGTCGGAACAGCTGCCCGAGCCGATCGAACCAGAGCCGGCTAACAACAGCGCTTTAGATCAAAAATTGCACTCCGCGCTCGCAACGTTGCCGGAGGTCCATCGGGCCGCCGTGACCCTGCGCTACTTCGAAGAAATGGATTATCGCAGTATCGAAAATATCCTCGGCCTAACCAATGGCGCGCTGCGAGGAATTCTCGGACGAGCGCTCGCGTCCATGCGTAAACAGCTTCGCCCAGCTCTCACGTCACTGGAGTAAACGTATGGCTACCATCCACGACGAAATCGACAGTTGGCTGATCGCCGATTTGCACGGCGAACTTTCAGGTCACGAACAGAACGCCCTTCACACGCACCTGGTCGATTGCGCTGCGTGCCGAAAAACGCATCAGGAAACCAAAGCTATGAACAAGATTCTGGAGGAAGCTCTCACACACGAAAAACCCGATCCAGCGTTCGAACAGCGGATGTTGGCGGGTTTTCGCAATCGCGTCCCTCAACGAAGCGGGGTGGTAAAATTGCTCGTCGCTCTAATGCGCTTGCGCGCTGCTCAAATCGCAGCGATCGCCGCCGTGTTGCTTGGGCTGGTGCAGATCGGACGAATGATCACGGGCGAACCTTTAAATGAGACGCGCACTCGTGAGCGCTATGCGGAAGCTGAAGAAGCTGCACCGCAACCGCCGGAATCACGTCCAAGTCAAGCGGGCGCGTTAAGCAGGCCAGATGAAATCGCCGCCGGACGGCCACAAGATTTATCGATCGAGGCACCACCGCCACCCGCGGCAGCCGCGAGGTCGAAATTTTCTAAAGAAGGCAAAGCAGCTGCAGCCACAGTTGCGCCGGCCAAAACTGCGCAAGCCGAAGCTAGTGACGTGGAATCGTTCGAACTTCGAAACAACGCCGCAGGCGGAGAAGAAGCTGCACAGAGTTCCGTTGAAACGCCCGCTCCAGCGCTCGCCAACCGGAAGCTGATTCGAAACGCAACTGTCGAACTGGAGGTCGTCAGCTTTGATGATGCCGTCCAGAAAATTACAGCATTTGCAAACGAAGCACGCGGTTACGTCGCTACGACAGATTCCGAAAAACAGGCAAACGGAAAACTGAAGGGCCAGATCATCGTGAAGGTCTTGCCAGAAAACCTGGATCGTTTTCTGCAAAAGATTCGGGTTCTCGGTGAATTAAAAAACCAGGCACTTGGCACTGAAGATGTAACCAAGGCGTATTTTGATACTGATGCGCGACTGAAGAACACTCGCGTGATGGAGCAGCGTCTCATCGACATGCTGAAAACGAAAACCGGTAAAGTCTCCGATTTGCTCCAGGTGGAAAAAGAACTGGGCCGGGTGCGCGAAGAGATCGAGAAGATGCAGGGCGAGTTAAAATATTGGGATTCGCAGGTGCAATTCGCCTCGGTAACGATTTCGCTGGCGGAAAAGGATATGGAAGAGCCAGCTGCGTTTCTGCTCAAGGAGCGTGGCCAGCTCGCGCTTTACGCTCCCGATGTGGAAAAGGTTTACAATCAGATCAAGAGCCTCGCCTCGCCAAATGTTCAGATTACTAACGCGCAACTAAATCGCGATTACTCGGGACGGGTTTCAGCGCAGCTGAACATGTTGATTGCTCCGGATGAAAGCGAGGGTGTGATCGCCCGTGTAAAGGGATTTGGACGCGTTGAAAATTTCCAAACTCAAACGCAACGCATCGCGCAAGGAGGCAGTGGCATGTCCGCAAACGCCAGAACCAAGCGTGACAAGGTGGAACTAAACATCGCAATCTCTCGCGAGGAACAGGAGCACGCTTTGCAGCAGACCAGTCTGCGGATTCGCACGTCGTCAGTGGACCAAAAGACCAAAGAGCTTCGCGTTTTGGCAGAAAAAAAAGGAGGGCGAATTCGCAGCTCTACGTTCAGCAGTGATTCGGATGGCCGCGAAGTGGCAAACGTTTCGCTGCGCGTGCCGATGAAAAGCTATTCGGCACTCATGCAATCGCTCGACTCGTTAGGGAAGGTTCAGAACGTGATGGTGCAGCGTCAGGACCGTGGGGATGTGCAGATCGATGACGCAAGCGCGCCCGCGGACATTTCGATCCAGGTTTACAGCCAGGGCAATATCGTCACCGAGGAAAGCGGCTTGTTCGCCACGCTACGGCGTACCGTAGCGCAAAGCGCCGGCGCAATCTTGTGGAGCTTGCGCATGATTGGTGTTGCCATTGCCTTTCTTGCGCCGTGGGCAATTGCGATGGTCGGGATCATCTGGATCGCGCGTCGCGTAATTCGCGCACGTCGGTCGTGATCGGAGAGCGCACGCGCCTGGCGTGCAGATTTCGGCGCCCTCGCTGAAATCCCTCCGAGCGCAGTGCTTCTCTCAGAGTTGTCGTGTCCTCCGGGTGATTTGCGGGGGCGCCAATCACGGGCCGCGAGGCGCGTGCGCTCCCCAGAAGCGGAATCATTCTTGCCCGCTCCGCGAACGAGTCATAAATTGTCGATATTTCCCGAGGAGGTTGGCCATGAAATCTCAAGGCGGTATTAGCTATAGCAATGCGGCGGTCGCCGCGTGTCCGAAGCATTTGCTCCAATTCGCAGTCGATCAGCGATACGACGATTATACATCTGTCGACCACGCAGTCTGGCGATTCATCATGCGCCAAAACATCTTTTTCCTGAAGGAATACGCACACAAAGTTTATTTCCAGGGCCTTCTCAACACGGGGATTTCCTTCGAGCGCATACCGCGCATCGAAGAGATGAACGATATTCTGGCGAAGATCGGCTGGGGCGCCGTGGCAGTGGACGGTTTCATTCCACCGGCGGCATTCATGGAGTTTCAAGCCTACAAAGTACTGGTGATTGCGTGCGACATGCGTCAGATCCATCATATC
>DATBEX010000063.1:0-3353 GCA_036558805.1 Candidatus Udaeobacter sp. | reverse complement strand
CAAGACCAGTTCGCGCTTGATCCGAACCTGATCGATTCAGACCTGTTCGATGCCCGTTTGAACATGGAAGGCGTGGCCGTGCGTGCGGGGTACATGCTGGCCGATGCTATTGTTCTCAACCTTACCTACGGCTATGCGTGGCGCATTGATGATTCGCTTGGTACAGGAGGCACTGGCGATATCCCCATCAATCCCCTCGATCAGTATCAATTATTCCAGGCAGATCTGAGCGTTAATTTCTAGTCCCGATAGATCAATCAAAGCGGCGGCGCGCTGTCACTTTGATTCAGCGGCGATGCGCAAAGGCTTTGCCAACGCATTACAGCCTACTTGGACCGGCTCATCTTTTTGCCACACAAACGTAACAGTAATTCTTTTGCCAGTAAGCAGCCTGATTTTACGCTTGTTCTGACCCGGAATGCAGGCGTCCACCTTTCCTCGAAGAGAGTCGGCGCGGAATTTCGCGGCACAACAGCGTTTCTCGTTTGGAAAATCGTCAGATCAACTGCCCGTGCCGAGGCGTTATCGCACTGGTTGGATCTCCGATGCACACTTGGGCACGCGCGGCTGCAATGCCACCGCACTACTTGATTTTCTTCGCGAGAACGACTTCGACACGCTCTACATTGTCGGCGATCTCATTGATATCTGGTCTCTGCGCCGCGGAATTTATTGGCCCCAGGAACATAACGACGTCATCCAAAAAATCCTGCGTAAGGCCCGGAAGGGCACCCGGGTCATTTATATCCCGGGAAATCACGACGAGTTGGTGGTTAGCTTTCTTGGTGCTTACGGCAACATCGACATCAAGGAAAACGCTGTTCATGTGACTGCCTGCGGCGAGCGCATTTTAATTATTCACGGACACGAACTGGATGCCGTAGTGCAAAACGTGAAGTGGCTGGCATTCGCCGGCGACGTCGGTTATCAATTTTTGCTCTCGCTGAATCCGCTCATCAATTTCGTGCGACGCCGGTTCGGTCTTGGATATTGGTCGCTTAGCGCGTATGCAAAGCGGCGCGTGAAGGACGCCGTCAGCTTCATCGGTAAATTCGAAGCTGCTGTCGCGCATTATGCGGAGCGCTATCATGTGGACGCCGTTCTATGCGGCCATATCCATAGCCCGGCCATGCGAGAGTTCGGCAAAGTCACATATTATAATTGTGGTGACTGGGTAGAAAGTTGTTCGGCACTTGTGGAGGGCGAGGACGGCATCATCTCATTGATCAATTACGATCCATTCATCGCGAGCCGGCCAGACACGAAGCAAACTGTGGATTCGATGCAGTCGCATGGCATCTCGACTGGCTGAAGCAAATTGAGTGAACGATCGAATTTGAGGACTCGTAACTCCCACTGACAACGCCCCAAGGAAAGTCGCGTCATCCCGGTGCCGCAGTCCATCTCTAATGTGCTGCAAATCAAGCCCTGGAAATTTGAGTTGGCCGCAGCTGTGAGGTTCCCGGCTCAATCGTCGTTTCGCGCAAGGGGTTGCGATAAACTTTTTGTAAAACACATCATCTTGCGTTGTCACTGGATCGTTACCCGCTTTTGACAATTCGTAACCTGACGCCTCGCAATACCGATCGAATCTTTGACCATGAATGTGATTACTGTGAGGAGAACGGTTTTCCACGGAATGCCCAACGAACCATCCGTGAAAAGAATTGTGATCAACGGGAGATTCGAGAAAACTCCGAGCGCCACTCGTTCGCTCCGTGATTTAACTCACGCCTATTTTAGGAATGAAAACAGTCGGGAGTTTGTCATTGAAGCGCTGTTTTTTGTGATAATCGCGGTGATTTCAGCCTGGCCAATCCTTGGAGCTGCAAGCGCGTTACACGAATTTTTCCAACGCGCACTGACCTGACTATCGGTGGATCGGCTTCTTCTGAATACGATTCCAATCGATCACCGAAGACCCGGGATCACGATCGGCAAGGATCGATGCGCCACGGGCGCGCCGACGAAGTCTTGCTTTGGCCAAAAGCGTTGAGGACAGCGCGTTCACTGCCGGGGATTCTCTCAGCCAACGCGAAAATCTAGACAGCAAGCTCATCGCGTTTAGCATGTTGGCCTTGTGCCAAAAAACGCTCGAGCAGCAAACAATCGGGAGATTGAACGCAAATTTTTGCTCAGGCGCTTCCCAGATCGGCTGAACCGCGCGCGGTGTTATGTTATCGATCAAGGTTATCTGGCCAGTGAATCCGCAGGCAGACAGGTCCGTCTCCGCAAGAAAGGCAACGTCGCGTCGCTGACTTTCAAGGTGGGTCGCGGCAGCCACCGGGAAGAACGTGAGATCAGGCTTAGCCCGAAACAGTTTGAGGCACTCTGGCCGGGGACCGTCGGGAGAAGATTACGAAAGGTGCGCTGCGATATTCCCTGGAAAAATCTGATAGTTGAGATTGATATTTATCAAGGGAGACACGCCGGTCTCGTCGTAGCGGAAGTGGAATTCCCCGACCGCGCCACGTGCCGAAGATTCAAACCGCCCTCCTGGTTTGGACGGGAAGTGACTGGTGAAAAACGTTACAGCAACGTACGGCTGGCCAACGAATAGGGGAAGAGTTCTATGGGCTTTAGTTTGAAGTTGCGCGAACCGTTGCCGGATGGCCTGAAAAGAGTGTTCCGAGAACAGATCGAGTCGGCTCTCGAATTATGTCGGCACCCGGCAAGGCAGCGCGGCGTCACCGTACACGAAGTGCGCAAACATCTTAAAAAGCTTCGGGCGGCGATGCGCCTTGCCATTCCCGAGGTCGGCAAGAGCCGGCATGCAACCGAGGATCGCTGCGTCCGCAAAATCGGGAGGCTCGTCTCCGACCTGCGTGATGCGCAGGTCCGGTTGCAAACGCTCATTCAATTGCGCGGCGAGACTGCAAAAAGGTCGGAAAACAGTCCGTTTCCCCGCGTCGAGGAATTATTGTCTCTGGAACGGGAAAGTTTTTCTGCCGCATTTGCCGGCTGGCAAAAACGAGCCATCCCGCAGTTGGAACGTGTGGAAACGCGTTTGTTGAACTGGCCACTCGAGGACTTGAGCTGGAAACAAGTTTGCGGCGCAGTGTGCAAGATTTACAAGCGCGGTCAACGCGGCCTTGAGAAAACGATTGCCGACCCGGAGCCGGAAAAGTTTCATGCGTGGCGAAAACGAGTGAAAGACCTCTGGTATCAATTGCGCATTTTGCAGCCGCTTAATCGTATCGTCCTGACAGAGATGGCGCACGACGCGGAAGTTTTGGGGGAATTACTGGGGCGCGAGCACGATTTAAATTTTCTTTGGGCGCGCCTGGAGAAAGAATGCAGCGATGAAGCGCTCCAAGATGAGCTCGCACAACTCGAGAAGTTAATCCGGAAGC
>DATBEX010000062.1:0-14944 GCA_036558805.1 Candidatus Udaeobacter sp. | reverse complement strand
CCCAGAGCGGGCGGTTCTCCAGCTACTTCGTTCTAATGATTTCGTCCGCAATGGTTGTGACGACCTCAACCACGATCACCATCCTCCGCGGAGACATCAAAGCGTTCTCTCGAGACAACCTCGGCAGCCCTGATGGGATGCTGGCGCTCGGCGTGGGCGTGGCCCTGGTAACTGCAGTTGTCTTTTATTTCCTCGCGTTATCCGAAGGGCCGACCAGCGTCGTCGTCCCGATTTATGGGATGTTTATCGTTGGCGGCGCAGTCCTGGGTTTGGTTTTTCTGCACGAACCGCTCACCTTGCGCAAAGCTCTCGGTATCCTCCTTGCAGCCGTCAGCATTTATCTGATCGCAGGCCAGCCGGCGCCGGGTTGAAAGAGGAGGTCTCCGTTACAACTCAGGCGCGTTAAACGTGTCGCCCTGGCTGAGATCACCGGTGTCGTAACCGCGACGGAACCAGCGGACGCGTTGTTCGGAGGTGCCGTGTGTAAATGAATCGGGCACAACGTATCCGCGCGACCTGTATTGAAGTCTGTCGTCGCCAACGGCGGCGGCCGCGCGCATCGCTTCTTCGATATCGCCATCTTCCACGACGCGTTTGACGCGGTCGGCGTAACGGGCCCAAACGCCAGCCAGAAAATCTGCCTGCAGCTCGAGCCGGACAGAAAGCTGATTGTATTGGGATTCACTCACGCGCCCCCGCAGCGCCTGCACACGATCGGAAATGCCGAGGAGATTCTGCACGTGATGTCCGACTTCGTGGGCGATCACGTACGCTTGTGCGAAATCGCCTCGAGCGCCCAGGCGTTGCTGCAGTAAACGATAAAAACCGAGATCGATGTAAACACGGCGGTCTTCCGGACAATAAAAGGGACCGCTCGCGCCACTGGCAAACCCGCAGCCGGACCGAATCTCGTCTGTGAAAAGCACAAGCTTCGGCTCCTCGTACTCTTTGCCCATCTGCCGAAAGATCGCGTGCCAGGCGTCTTCGGTATCGGCGAGAACGACAGCGACGAACTTCGATGCGTCATCCCGCGGCGCCTGGCTGTCGAACTGTGCAGGCTGCTGTGATAATTGCGCCTGCTGGGAATTGAACAGCGCCTGAGGATCGCCGCCGAGAAGTAAATAAATAATTACGAGAACGACAGTGCCAATTCCGCCGCCCACGACGAGGCGGCGGCCGCCGCCGCCGGATCCGCGAACGTCTTCAACGTTCTCGCTCTCTCTTCGTCCCTGCCAGAACATCCGTCTCTCATCGTGCCGCGATCGAGCCGCGATTACAATCTCAAATGCCCGCTTCGGTCTTGTTCAACAATCTTGCCGCAAATGGTGTGACACGATAGCCTCGGCCGAACCCACTAAAGGAATTATGCAATACAACATCGCAACCATCCTCGCTGTCATCGCGATCCTCTTCGTCTTGCTGACTTACATCACCGGCGCCCCGCTGGTGCCGGTCGCAGTTATCCTGCTTGCGCTGGCGATTATTTTCGGAGGAAACACATTTCGCCAGGTTTAGGAGGCGTTAGATCGCCTTTTGCGGATCGAGATCGCGGGCAAGGCTCGCACCAGGGCTGTGAGGGTCGAGGTGAATGGGAGAGTGCTCGTGATTCGGTGGAGGATCCACCTTTGCATTGCTACGGCGTGACAAGAGCGCCACTATTGAGCTTATGGGACACAACTACGGTAGAGATAACGTAAAGAAGCGCGCCGTTCGTCGCAAAAAAACCGAGCGCATCGCCAGGAAAAACAAGAAGAAAGCGGCGAAATAGCGCAGCCGAGAATGCCAAAGAAAACTCAAGAAGCATCACCAAGGCCCAGGTTATTAGTCCTTGTTGACGAATCAAACATCGGCAATTCCGTGCGCACGGCGGGGCGCGGTCTGGATTGGCTGAAGCTCCGTGACTTTCTCGCCGGACCGAGCACGAGACGTGATCTGATCGAGATAGTGGTCTACGCCGGGCTTCCACCCGCGATCCCAATCTGGCAGGAAGAGCGCGACAAGAAGAACAAGTTCGTGCAATGGCTGCGCGCCAACGGATTCATGGTCGTGACCAAAGACGGGGCACCGGCCGAAGAAGGCCGTTACAAGGCCAACGTCGATGTGATGATGGCAATCGACGCACTCGAGCTCTCCGTCGAGATGCGACCTGATGTTGTCATTCTCGTAACCGGCGACGCCGATTTCGCTTATCTTGCCACCAAGTTGAGGCGACACGGCATTCGCGTGGAAGTGGCCTCGGTCGCACAAAATCTCGGGAACATGTTGAGATCGACTGCGAACGAAGTGATTGACCTGGCACCGTTGTTCAGGTCTTTCGAAATGAAAAACGTCCAGGATTCCGCGACGCAAGTACCACGAGAGCCTCACCAGCCCGCTTCACGTCCGCATAGCCAGCACAGACGACGGCCGAGATTTCGCGAATCGACCTAAATCCACCTCCTTCTCGCCTTTGGTTCGTTCAACGTGACCGTGCGTTATGACCAGACGATTCAAACTGATGCGTTTCTTGATCCTGATGGGCGTGGCCGCAATCCTCATATGTGGCGTTGCGGTGTTCTACAGTCATCACGGGGCTCACGGCACGACGGCGGAAGAAAGAGCTGCTTTTGAAATCGGCGAGAAGGCGGGAAAAGAAGCGCCGCCAGGTGCAACGTTACCACCGGAGGCTGAGTTGAACACGACGGCCCAAAAGTATTTCGAGGAACAGGGGCCGGCTGAACAACTCCAAAATCCTTCGCGAGAAGCCGACTTGGAGGCTTTCAAACACGTTTTCGTAAAGGGTTACACCGCCGGCTTCAAAAGTACGCATCCGCAGCGATGAACGGCTCATGCATCGCAAGCGGGTTACGACAGAGGTGATCAAACGCTGGCCGCAGTCAGCGACGGCGGCTACAACACAACGCCGGGCATCATGAAGTCGATCGCTTTTAGTTCCGCAGCCAGCAACTTCCCCTGCTCGGCAGTGAGCTCGGCCAGCGGCGGCCGTACCGTCCGCCACTCCGGATCGTTCCCGTAGATCGCAATCGCCTGCTTCAAGGCTGCTATCATGGACGGAAATTTTCTATTACCGAACACCTCGCGAACGACATTTAATTCTAATTGTTGTTTATCGGCGTCATTCGCAGTGTCCCACTCGCTGTAGAGCTTGTGAATGGCCGCGGGGTTGACGTTGGCCGTCGCGGAAATTGTGCCCACACCGCCGTTGCGCATGTTGACGAGCAAAAAAGATTCGCTGCCCACGAACACGTCGAAGCCTTCCTTCGAAAGCACGTCCAGAAAAGTTTTCGTGTTGTTCCAATCGCCTGAGCTGTCCTTGATCCCGGCGATTGTGTTTGGATACGCGTTCACGAGGCGCTCGACCAGGTTTGGTGTGATACCGACGATCGCCACTGGTGGAATATGGTAGAGATAAATCTTCAGACCTGTTTCGCCGACGCGTTGCACCACTTCGCTGAAGTAACGGTAGAGACCTTCTTTATTGACGTTCTTATAATAGAAAGGCGGCAACATCAGCACACCGGCGCAACCGTGCTTTACCGCATGAGCCGTGAGTTCAACTGTCTCGGTGATCGAGCAACAACCTGTACCCGGCATCATGCGGGACGGATCGATGCCGGCTGCGACCAACGCATCGAGCAACATCATTCGCTCATCGGCTGACATCGAGTTCGCTTCGCTGTTCGTACCAAATACGGCGAGCCCACAGTTCTGCGAAAGTAACCATTCGCAATGCCGAATGAATCGTTCCCGATCAGGCGAAAGATCGGCCTTGAACGGGGTTACGACGGGCGCCAGCACACCGCGGATGCGTTCATTTCGCGACGCATTTTTCGTTTCGGCCATTGCTGCATCTGTAGCGGCAGCCGTGTCGGCTGCAACTTTCTCGCGCACGACGGGTCCGCCGAACGGACTCGCCGTGGTGAGCGGAGGACAGTAATCGAATCCTTGTAAATGAGTGACGGCGCGCAGCGCCGTGGCTACAGGCCCCGGTCAGCGCCTGCGGTAACAACTTTTGCAGGCGACACGCCTGCCTCTACAGTTGTCCATGAGATGAAGCGTAACCGGACACGGCTGCGTTCAGCCGAACTCGAATTTCATCACAATGTTTACGTCGTTCTACTTTCCAAAGCCGCGCTGAAGGATCCATCGATCTTGCGGCGCAATCCTGGTCGCGATCCATCCAAACCGGCCGTGTATGTTGGAATGACCGGACTGCCAGTCGATCATCGATTTGAAAACCACAAGAACGGATACAAATCCGCCCGGCTGGTCAGGAAGTATGGGGTTCGATTATTGCCGGAGTTGTTCGAGCACCTGAATCCGATGCCGTACGAGCATGCCGTTCAAATGGAAAAAGACCTGGCCGACGACATGCGGACGCAAGGTTACGCGGTTTGCGGCGGCACGTGAGTTTCATCGCCGCAGCCGGCGACCGCGGGCTGCAACTCGTTGCGAACCAGCGCAGGCAAATCTTTCAAACTACCGAGGACATGATCGGCTTGTTTCTCATATTCACGCGGATCGACGAAGCGCCGATCGGGAACCGCTGCGACGCGCATGTTCGCCGCTTTGGCCGCAGCGACGCCGGGTAGCGCGTCTTCGACGACGAGACATGCATCAGCGTGGATTCCAAGGTGTCGCGCCGCGCACAGGTAAATGTCCGGCGCAGGTTTGCCGCGTTCGACTTCTTCGCCAGTAACAATCACTTCGAAGAATTGGGTCAGCTGGTGTCGATCCAAAAACGGCCGCGCTGACGCGCTGACCGAACTCGTGGCGACGGCGAGATGCAGTTTCATCCGCCGCAGTTCTTCCAACACTTCTTTGACGTTGGGAAAGAGACCGACCCGGTCAGCAAAGAACTCTGTCGCGATCTCACCGCGGCGCTCCATCATCTCCTCGGTGGGCGCGGAGAGCTTAAATGCCTTCTTGTAAAACTCGACCGCGAGCCGGTAGCTTATGCCGACCACGTTCTTATGGTGTTCGCCGCGATACACCACGCCGTAATCGCCCAGTAATTTCGCGTCAATCTCACTCCACGACGTTTCGGAATCGGCGAGAACGCCGTCGAGATCGAAAATTATGGCTGATAGCATCACAGAAGTGGAAACGTTAAAGGGTTGAAGGATTGAACGGTTATATACATATGGGCGGTTGACCTCAACCGTCGCGACCTGGTAATGGAACCAGCGTTCGCGGACGATTTGGTGAATCGCCCTCCCTGAGCGGTGAGGAGAACGCGCGTTGCAGGTTTGATCTTCGCAGAAGAGAGTTGCGGCTTATGCCATTGGTTCGAAACACAATCATAGTTGCTCTCGCGATCGCATTGGGAACCGGGGCGGCAAGCGCGAGAGAGTTCGATTCGATTCTGCGCTGGCGAAACATCGGACCTTATCGCGGCGGGCGGACGCGCGCCATCGCGGGCGTTCCGTCGCAGCCAAACGTTTTCTATATGGCGCCAGTGAACGGTGGCATTTTCAAATCCATTGATTACGGCAGAACGTGGCAGCCGATTTTCGACGATCAGCCAACTGCGTCCGTTGGCGCAATTGCGGTTTCAATTTCAAATCCGAACGTCATTTACGCCGGCAGCGGTGAAGGATTGCATCGGCCCGATCTTTCAGTCGGCGACGGCGTTTATAAGTCGACTGACGCGGGCAACACTTGGACGCGCCTTGGATTGCGCAACGGGCAGCAGATCGCGCAATTAGCTGTCGATCCAAGAAATTCTGACCGCGTTTTCGTGGCGGTTGCCGGTCATCCGTATGGGCCGAATGAAGAGCGCGGCGTTTATCGGTCGCTCGATGGCGGCAAAACTTTCGAAAAAGTTCTTTATCGCGATGAGAACGTCGGCGCGAGCGATGTGCAACTCGATCCCAGCGATCCGCAGATTGTTTACGCGGCGTTGTGGGAATCGCGTGAAGCGCCATGGGAAAACGGAGTGTTCAATGGAGACGGCGGCGGCATCTTTAAATCCACCGACGACGGCAAAACGTGGCGTCAGCTAACGAAAGGCCTGCCGGGAAGCATCGTCCAGGCGAATATCGCGATTGCCCCGAGCGTTCCGAAAACATTGTTCGCCGCGGTCAAGACGAAAACGATCTCGAAACTTTATCGCTCTGATGACGCCGGCGAAACCTGGCGCGGGACAACTGACGATTCGCGGCCAGGACTTGCAATTGGCGGTGGAGATCTGCCGGTGGTGCGGTTCGATCCAAAGAATCCACAGATTGTGTACTCCGCGAGCATCGTTTGTTGGAAATCCACGGACGGCGGCAAAACGTGGGACGGCTGGCGCGGCGCGCCCGGCGGCGACGATTATCAAAACGTTTGGATCAATCCGAACAATCCCGACATCATTTTTCTCGCTGCGGACCAGGGCGCAATCATCACTGTAAATGGCGGCAAGACCTGGAGCTCGTGGTATAACCAGTCGACGGCGCAATTGTATCACGTTAGCGCGGACAATGCGTTTCCATATCGGCTCTACAGCGGCCAACAGGAAAGCGGTTCGGTCGGAATCAAAAGCCGCGGTGACGACGGGCAGATCACGTTTCGTGACTGGCAACCGGTCGCGGCCGAGGAATATGGTTACGTCGTTGCCGATCCGCTCGATCCAGACATTATCATTGGCGGCAAGCTGACACGATTCGATCGCCGCACCGGTCAGGCGCAAAATATTCTTCCGGTACCGGTGCAAACAGAAGACTTCCGGATGATACGGACCGAGCCGATTGTCTTTTCGCCGCTGGATCCGCACTTGCTCTTCTTTGCGGGAAACATGCTTTGGCAGACACGCGATCGCGGCGATCACTGGGAGAAGATCAGTCCGGATTTGTCGCAACCGAAGTACGAACTACCGGCGAGCATTGGAAAATACAAAGATGATGCAACAAGGCAGGCTCATCGGCGCGGCGTGATTTACACTGTTGCGCCGTCACCGCTCGAGGCGAACCGGATCTGGTGCGGGACCGATGACGGCTTGATTCATCTCACCACGGACAGCGGAAAAACCTGGACCAACGTGACGCCGCCGAGCATCTCGGAGTGGCAGAAGGTTTCGCTGATCGAAGCCGGACATTTCGATGCGAACACTGCCTACGCGGCAGTCAACACCATGCGCATCGACGATCTGCGGCCGCACATTTCTGCGACGCACGACGGCGGCAAAACGTGGACGGAAATTGCGAACGGAATACCGGCCGGCCAAATCGTCAACGCAGTCCGCGAAGACCCTGAACGGAAAGGCCTTTTGTTCGCTGGAACCGAAAAAGGCGTTTATGCCTCGTTCGATGACGGCGCGAACTGGGAATCGTTGCGATTAAATCTGCCAGCGAGTTCTGTGCGCGATCTGATTGTTAAGAACGACGATCTCGTCGTGGCCACGCATGGTCGCGGGTTCTGGATCCTGCACAACATCACGCCGCTGCGGCAATTCAACACCACACCGCGCGAGGATCTGCTGTTCAAGCCGCAAACTGCGTTGCGCATCCGCGCGAACCTGAACACCGACACGCCATTGCCGCCAGATGAACCGGCGGGCGAAAATCCGCCAGACGGCGCCATGATCGATTATCTCCTTTCGAAAGATGCGCGCGGTCCGGTAACGATCGAGATCAAAGACCGCAAAGGCCAGTCGGTGAGAAAATATTCAAGCGCAGACACCCCGGTCGAAGCGAACCCGAAGCGGCTTAGGATTCCAAGCTATTGGATTCGCCCGCCACAATCCGTTTCCACGAAAGCAGGCATGCATCGTTTCCTGTGGAATGTGCATTACACACCAGTGCCAAATGTGGAACCGGAGTTTCCGATGCAAGCGACGTATCGCGACACCCCGCCGGCGGCCACGTCACCGTGGGCAGAGCCGGGTGATTACACGGTGACGTTGACGGTTGACGGCAAAACTTTCAGCCAACCGTTGATTGTCGTCATGGATCCACGCGTTAAAGCGTCAGCCGCCGACCTTCAGGAACAGTTCGATCTCTCTTGGAAGTTGTATCAACTGCGACTTAAGCTCGCGCCAATCGGCAAGAAGTTCGAAGACATCGCCGAGCAGTTGACGAAACTCAAGGCAAAGGCAGCAGAACAACCCGACGTCACGCAAAAACTCGAGGCTTTTGCGCAAACGCTAATGAAATTCGGACCGCCGCATCCACGGCAAGGCGCTCCGCTTTCGCTTTTTGTTCTGGAATCGACGACACGATTGTTCAACGACGTCCAAGGCGCTGATGCCGCGCCGACACCCGCGGTAAAGGCTGCCGTTGCAGACCTCGACACAAAAGCCGGACCGATGATGGACCTTTGGCACAAATTACTCGAATCCGATCTTCCCGCGCTGAATCAACAATTGAAACAAGCAGGATTTCCTGAAATCAAAGCAGAAGGTTGAGCAGCCAATGCAGGGACATCCCGTTGCGACGTCCCGATGCTACGGCGTGGCGACCTTTTTCTCGAAAAGCGACGCGTACGCCTCGTACCCTCTATCTTTCAATTCTTCGACGGGGACGAAATGGAATGCGGCGGAGTAGACGACATAACGTTGTCCCGTGGGCGATTTCGGGTCGGGAAAGACATAGCCAAGATGGGCGTTACTTCGCTTCGCGTGCACCTCGGTGCGTTGCATGTCGTGCGAGGTGTCCAGGCTCTCAGCCAAGAGATCTTTTGAGATCGGCTTGGCAAACGTCGGGAAGCCGACGCCGGCGTCGAACTTGTCCAGCGAGGTGAAGAGCGGTTCCCCGGTTATAACGTCGGCGTAGATGCCGGTCTTCTCATTGTTCCAGAACTGATTTTGAAAAGCTCTCTGGCTGCCACCCTCACGCACGACCGAATATTCCTCAGCTTTGAGTCGTTGTTTCAGTACGGTGTCGCTGGGGACAGGACGGTTCGGATCGAACGTTGTGGTCTCCTTTTTCTCTTTCTGCGCAAGAAAGAAAAAATAGAGGCCGACAGCGATGAGCACGACTGCGATGCCGGCACCCACGTAGGTGCTGATCGCGGACTTTTCCTCGCTGGTGATTCGGCCCCCGTACATCGGATCGCGACTAATCGAATTGAATCAGACTTTGGCGTCGTCCGTCAAGACGGAACAGGTATCTGATTTTCTTTGGTTTTTTGGCCTGTCGCGGCTGCGCGTTTCGACGCGTTGTGGCCATCCTCGACGCTCAACGACGACGCCACACACGTCACATATGATTTCAAGAAAGCAGCCTTTATTCGGCTGCGAACCGGAATGGCTGATGTATTTCTTTATCAGGTAGCCGCCATGTCAATCGTCACAATTTACCTCGAGATGCATTCGCCTGATCAGCTTCGTCCGAAGCGATGCGGAGACGGACGGTTTGAAATCCGCGAAAAGGAATGTGACTGGCGATTCAACCGGGATCTTTATCTCGCTGTCGGGCAGACGTGGTCGTGGAACGACAAACGCGCGTGGACGGACGAACAATGGAAGGAATACGGACGCGCGCCGGGGCTCCGAACGTTTGGCGGATATTACGACAATTCGCTCGCAGGTTACTACGAACTGCGTCGCGACGAAGAGGGCGGTGTTGAGATCGCGTACTTCGGATTGTTACCGAAGTTTGTCGGTCGCGGTCTGGGAGGGGCATTGCTGACCAGCGCAATTGAAGGAGCGTGGCGAACGTCGCCTTCCATCTCCCGCGTTTGGGTCCACACCTGCACGCTGGATCATCCGAGCGCATTGGCCAATTACCAGGCGCGCGGTATGGTGATATACAAACAGGAAACTGGTGAAGGCTGAAGCTTGTACCGCTGTCGCCACCGGCGCGGTCGCGTTAGTTATTCGGGCTTTGTGGACCACGCCTTGAGTCTTGTTATTCGTACAGCGCCGCCTCGCTAACCTTAAAGCCTTATAAAGTCAGAGGTTCTTCCTTGTTACCGCTATTGGTAACAAAACTGTTACTAATGAGAACAAGTTCCTGGTTACCAAAAAGCCGCACGATCGAAAATCGTGCGGCTTTTGTTGGTAATATCCTAGGACCTACTTCGCCTAATCGACAACAATATGATCAACCATGCGCAGGTCGCCCATGTTTACAAAAAAAACATGGACGCGAGTACCGGGTTTGATCGCAGTCTGAACCACTTCGCCGTATTTGTTCACGACGTGGCCGGGCCCGTTGAGAACGTAGGCGCCGGGACTATTCGAACGGTCTTCGCGGATAACCAGGGTCTTGACCGGTTGGTAATTGGCCGCCGATCCTTCTTCGATGGCCGTGATGGTCGTTCCTGTTACCGTTACAGGTTGTTCTGTAGCCGCGGATGTTTGTCCATCCTGTGTTGGACGCGGTTGGGCCAATGCCATCGGCGCAATCAGTGCGCCGCAGGCAAGAATAACGATTGTGTTCCTTAGCATGATGCCTCCCCTGTTAATGTTGACATTTACGGTCATTAGACAGCCTGCTTAAACGCACCGTTCAATAGGTCGTTAGGTGATGTTACCGTGTTCCATGCACCAATTCGGATGGGATGAACCTTTGTATAACTTCAATGTGAGACTCTGTCTCACGCGAGTGTAACGAAATTAATCACGGGAACGCGGCAAAGTGTTAGAACGCGCCTTTCACCTACGTGCGGTGTCGGACGTCGCATGGCAGTTGCGACAAAATGTTGCCAGCGGGAATCCGGTGTGGTTCGCTAGTCCAAACTTGTGGCCAGAGAATTCAAACCAGTGCGTTTTTTTGTGATGATGGCGGTCGCGGCGTTTCTGGTGTGTGGAGTGGCCGCGTTTTACACTCAGCGCGCGGTTCACGGTAGAACAGCGGACGAGCGGGCGGCTTATGCGATCGGGGCAAAACTAGGAGAAGAAGCTCCGTCGCAAGCAACGTTACCAACTGATGCTGATTTGAACACGATGGCGCAAAAGTATTTCAGGCAGCAAGGATCCGGCAATCATCAGAATTGGGACCTGGCCTTCGAGAACGGCTATACGGAGGGGTTCAAGAAAACACATTCCAAGTAGGATACCCACTGAAGTTGGTAACCACGCCTTTTCGCGCGTTTGCATTTCTTTATTTGGGCGCTGCGTTTCGCCAGCGCGCTTCAAACAGGAGGGATTTTGAACAACGGTCTCCGCACCAATGTCTAGGTTTTCACTATGACCAAGCTCATTGCGTTAGTAACGACGGGACTCTTTGCGGCAGCTACCCTGTTCGCTGGTGAACATGGCAACTGTACAAAGCAGGTCGGAAACGAAGCGAAAATGGCGTGTCAGGTTTCGTTGGCGAATCTCAACCTGACGGCCGATCAGAAGACGAAAATGGAAACAGCCATGGAGGAACATCACAAGGCCGGCTGCACCGAGGCCAGTGAGACCAAATACATGGAACAGGCTAAAACGATCCTGACGGCGGACCAGTACGCGAAGTTCAAGGCCGAATGCAAGAAAGGCGAGAAAGAAAAGACACAAACCTGATCTCAGACTTCTAGTCAGATCAACGCATCGCGCCGGGAGTAATCCCGGCGCGATGCGCGTACAGGATCAACATGGCGCTTCCAAGAAACCCCAACGCCGGCCGAGGTCTCAATAAATGTTGTCGCCCCCGTATGGGGGACGTTAAGATTGCTTTGTGCTGTTCGCGGCGCGGAGAGCCCCGGCAACCGCGCAGCCCAAAACACTGAGCTCGCTATTGTGATTCCGCCCCCTTTACCAGCTCGAAAACGATTCCCGTGGATCATTTACTGGATTTTCCTGGTTCTCATCATTTTATTCGCGCTTGCGCCAATAGGATCGGTGATGGCTTGCGCCTGGATCGCTAACGCGCATGGATGCAAGGTAGACGAGGGATCGGTGCATCCCTGCATCATCAATGGACAGGATTATGGTCAGCTCCTTTATACGCTCGGAGTACTAGGCTGGCTGCTGCTTGTGACCATTCCCGGTGGTTTATTCGCGTTCGTCATCTGGTTGATTATTCTCATCCTGCATCGTGAACGGTGGCGAAAGCGTGTCGCTACCGGGATTCCTCCTCCAATTCCCCCACCGGTTGCAACTGCTTGAGAAAAAGGCCGCAGTCAGCGACCCGCCCAAGCTGACTACAGACCTTTTTTACGCTGACACAGCCGCGACTACAGGCGAAGATTCGCACCAATGAAGGATCTGACGACGGGCTCGGTCACCGGGCATCTGCTGCATATGTCGGCTTTCCTGGCCATGAGCATGGTAGTGCAGACTCTTTATTTGCTGGCCGACCTATACTGGGTGGGACGCCTCGGAAAGGAAGCAATCGCGGCGGTTGGTGTGGCGGGCAACATCATGATGGTTGTGCTGGCGCTCACCCAAATGCTGGGCGTGGGAACAACCACGCTGATCTCGCAAGCCGCCGGCAGAAAGGATCAGCCACACGCTGAGCTGGCTTTTAATCAATCTTTTGTCATGTCGATTCTGATCGCGATTGCGCTGGGCATTATCGGATTCATTTTGCGTTCCCCTTATTGCGATTGGCTAAGTGCGGACGCAGAAACGGCCACGCTGGCAAAAGCATACCTTCTCTGGTTTCTTCCGGGATTATTACTTCAGTTTCCCCTGGTGGCGCTGGGCTCGGCGCTACGCGCAACTGGCATCATCAAGCCCGCCGTGGGATTTCAGGTGCTGAGTGTGCTGCTCAACATCGTACTCGCGCCATTATTGATTTTCGGAATCGGTCCGTGGCCCAAACTCGGGGTGACCGGCGCAGCGCTTGCCACCTTCATCTCGATTCTCGTCGCCAATGTTTTGATGATAATTTATTTCGAAAAGAAATATCATTATCTGCGATTTCGTTTTCCGCTTTTTCGCCCGCAAACCAAAATCTGGAAGGGGTTACTTCGGATCGGTGTGCCGGCAGGTGCAGAGTTTCTTCTGCTCTTTGTGTACATCATGGTCGTTTACGCAATCATCCGGGGTTTTGGGCCGGCGGCCCAGGCGGGTTTCGGAATTGGGGCGCGCGTGATGCAGGCGCTGTTTCTACCGGTGGTGGCGCTCAGTTTTGCCGTGTCGCCCGTGGTCGGACAGAACTTCGGTGGTCGCCGGGCGGACCGAGTCAAGCATTCCGTTTATTCTGCGATAGGCATCGCATCATTGATGATGCTGGCGCTCACGTTGATCGCGTTCCTCGTGCCGGGCACACTGATCCGCTTTTTCTCGCGTGATCCGCGAGTCATCGCCTTTGGCAGCGAATACCTTCGGATCGTTTCCTTGAATTTCATCTCGGCGGGAATTGTTTTTGTTACCTCGAGTATTTTCCAGGGGATCGGCAATACGCTGCCACCGCTGTTGAGCTCCATGACGCGGTTGATCTTGTTCGCTCTGCCCGCGATGATGATCTCGCGGATGCCCGGGTTTGAGATCAGAGAACTGTGGTATCTATCCGTGGGGTCGACCGTTTTTCAGATGTGCGTTAATTTGCTGTTGCTCCGGCACGAACTGCGAAAGCGACTTAGATTCGACGAACCGGAAAACTTTATTCCGGCCAGCGCGACGGCGTCGTAGGTTCGCGCGTTCAACTACGCGTTTTTCCTTCGCGACTGAAGAGTTGAAACGCGAGCAGGCCGACGAACACTGCGACGCAAAGCCAGGCGAACCAATCGCCGGTTCGCGTGTAAAACGTTTGCTCCCGCGAAATATTTACCTTTCCAGTGACCGACACGAAACGGTCAGGCACAGTCGCTGTTTGCGCGAGGATGCGACCGCGGCTGTCGCTCAGGGTCAACAATCCGTTACGCGCGGAACGAGCAAGGGCGAAACCGTTTTCGACCGCGCGCAGGATGGCCATGCGCGCGTGCAGCCAACCATCGAGATTAAAATCCCAAGCAGGCACCAATAGCAGATTCGCTCCTTCGGCTGCGTATTCCCGGCTGAGCTTCGGAAAATCCATGTCTTTGCAAATTTGCAATCCCCAACGCCCCGACGGCTTTTCTAGAATGACTCGTTTGTCGCCGGGCGTTTCGGGTTCGACACCAGGGATGAGATGATGCTTGTCGTAATTCGCCTCCAATTTTCCGTGAGCCGAATAGAAACGGGAAGAATTGAAGTCTCCAGAAGGTGTTTTTCGAACCAGACCAAGGAGAACCGCTGTGTGTGTGACAGTAATAACTGAAGAGTAAAGAGAGTTTACCTCCGCCAATGCACCCTCGCTGACGCGTGCAATTTTCTCGGGAAGAACAACAACGTCTGTTCCGGCCGGACTAACACGCCGGATCTCGTCAGCATACTCATTCAGCACTTGTAATGCCTGCTCTTCAGAGCCGAGATAAACGCTCATCGGTACGTCTTTCGCGATGAGCGTTACTGTGACGACGTTATCTGAAGGATTCGATTGCAATCGCCACTTCCCAAAAACAAATACAACGCAAACGATGAACCCAACAGCGATGGCAAGCATGCGGTGTTGACGCGTGTTTCCCGCGCCACTCAACAGAGTGGCCCCACCGCTCGCGAACAGAAGCACGATGAAACTGATTCCCCAGAGACCGGTGATCGAAGCGATCTGGATCACGGGAAGACAATTCATTTGTGTGTAAGCGAGATTTCCCCATGTGCTATGAGGCGATGTGATCGCAGTGAGGTATTCGTAGGCCACCCAGTAAACCGGAAAAATCAGCGACGCGAAGAAGAGCGACCCGCGCCTGATAAGATTCCGCACAAGCAGAACGCCGATGCCAAAAACAATGGCCGGTGTTAGAAAGTAAAGCACAGTGATTGGCAGCGGCAGTTCGATCGCATACCTGACGTAGTTCCATTGATTGGTCTCCCCGATGAGCCATGCGATCGAACCAAACAGGAAAGCCACACCAGCGCCAAGTCGCGGGGCTATCGCGAGCACTGGAATCGGCGCCAGCCACAGCGCCCACCAAATTGGATGAAGTCCCGTGCCGAGATAGGCGAAAACCGCACAAACGACACCTGCCGCGGCAACGAGAAAAAGTGTACGAGATCGCATTCGAACAA
>DATBEX010000061.1:0-13879 GCA_036558805.1 Candidatus Udaeobacter sp. | reverse complement strand
AGTAACTAGTCCAGCTTCTGCACAAGCAGCCAGACCAGTGCCGAAAGCATGGCGGCAAATGTCGATAACACGAATGTCGCGCGCTTGGTCTGCTTCACTTTGAAAGCGGGCTTGGGAATGTCGTCGTGAATATGACTCGCCTCGAACAACTTCATCAGCGCAAACGCGACAATGAAGCCGACGGCGGCCCATTTCAGGCATCCCAGAAACAAATCAAGCATCCGGTCGATTGTAGCGCAGACGCCTGTCGTGCTCAACTAGTGAAAGCTTTACGGCGCCAGGCCCCGGTGTCTCCCGAGGCGCCGCGATTTCGTGGCGTTCTGGACGAAGATGCACAGCGGTTTTGCCGTGTTCCCTCCGAAAATCGGCGGGATGCCTTGGAAATGCGTTGACTGCAATCCTGCAGGTTGATTACGCTCGCGCACATGACTAAAAGATTCTTTACTCTCTTCCTCGCAATCGGTCTTGCCATTGTTTGTGCCGTGCAAGCTCAGTCGCCGACTCCTGGTGAGTCGCCTGCAAAACATCGCGGACGCAAAAAAGCTGAAACGACGGCGGCAACCAGCGAAACTGCCGCGTCACCTGCGCCCGGCGAGTCGCCTGCTGGTGCAGCAAAAGCGAAGCGCGGCCGCAAGAAAGCAGAGGCCACAACCGCAGCGAGTCCGGCCACGTCGCCTGCAGCCACGCCTAAAGCAAGAGGCAGCCGCAAAAAAGCAGAGGCAGCGATGAGTCCTTCACCGTCGCCTGGTAAATTCTCCCTTGGGGATATGTTCAAGCCAAAGAGTTCTGCGGCAGCCAGTCCGGTAGCCGCGACTGGTGCGGCTGCAAAGGGGAGAAGCACTGCTGCGGCGGCTAATCCACCGGCACCTGGCGGTGGCCACGGTCTCGTGTGGGTTAACACAGAATCGCACGTGTACCACAGGGAGGGATCGCGCTTTTACGGCACGACCAAGAAGGGCAAGTACATGACTGAAGCCGAAGCGATGAAAGAAGGAAACAGGGCCGCAGGCAAGGGCGAATAGGTTTCGGAGCTAGCCGAGTCCAGTTCAATTGTTAGCCGGCGTAGCGACGGCGTCTGCTATACGGCCGGCGGCTTTAGTCGCTCATTCCTCCGCCAGGCTTTGCACTGCGTCAGCTAACGTTTCGAAAGTGGCAATCGGGATTTCGGGACCGTAGTGGAATTGAGACAGGATGTTGAGTCCAATGTCCTTATGCGGATCGGGCATTACTCGCGTCACAGAGGCGACTCCTTTTTCAGTAAGTACGTCCATAATTTCGGCAACGTGACGCGCTGTTGCCGATTCCATTGATTCCAACCACCGGAAATCAGCGAGAACGCGGAAGCCGGGCGCAACATCGCGCAAAAGTTCACGGACCCGTTGCGCGGCGAGGTTTGCCTGCTCCACAGTGACTTGTTGCGAAGCGCTGATCACAAGGAGGCGTTTTAATCGATCCATCTCAACAGAATACATTCCTCGTGATCACACGATGCGGTCACTGTCGCAAGTCTGGTCTGATCGCTGGTCGATCTCCGGTTTCTCATCTGCGCAAATGATGTGGCCGTGACAAGTCGGATGACGACCAACTCTGCAAAAGGCGACGGGTTGTCGCTGAGACGTTTTGCTTCTTTATTCTTCCCATGACCAGCACAGATCTCATCGTTTGGATCGTCTCGGGGCTTCTCGCGATCGGGATCGGCTGCAGCAAGTATGCAAAATGGAGAACGCGCAACAAACTCGTGCGCGACCTGGCAGCCATGAATCCGGAACGGCGTGAAAAAGTTCTCGGCCGCATGAGCCCGGACCTCGCGATGGAAGCGCGGCAAGAATTAATGCGACGATTTCACATAAGCTGATTTTAACTTCTCCTCGGTTCTCCGATGTCGTCCTCGCGTTACGAAAAAATCGTTCCCGTGCTGCCAGGTGACATCGATGAGCAAAATCATGTAAACAACACTGTTTATTTGCGCTGGATCCAGGACGTTGCGACCGCCCATTGGCGAGCTGTTGCCAGCCCGAAAGCGCAGGAGACAATTGGTTGGGTAGTCTTGCGGCATGAAATCGATTACAAAGCGCCTGCCACGCTTCGGGATGAAGTGGTGCTGCGGACCTGGGTTGGCAAAGCCACCAGGCTAACGTTCGAGCGATTCACAGAGATCCTCCGCAATCGCGACGGACGTCTCTTGTCCGAGGCTCGAACACTCTGGTGCCCAGTAGATGTGCAAACCGGCAAACCGGTGCGCGTATCGGCGGAAGTGCGCTCGCAGTTCTCAATCTGAATTGGTTGGGGTTGATCATTGAGCATTGAGCGTTGAGCATTGGGCGTTGGACGTTTCATCTCCTGATTCACGACCGGTTATCGCCTGTTATTGCGCGACATTTCTCAAGCCAGAGATGTTGCATATCTATCGGCAAATCACATCCCTGAAGCGATGCGTTCCTGTGGTGATCGCGCAGAAACGGGAACAAACCGGGCGCTATCCATTTGATCCAATTCACATCATTCCCAAGCCGGCGACGCATTTCCTGCGACGCCTTTGGTTCAGGCAATTGCGTGACGCACCATGGCAGATTTCGGATGGGGAACTGCGTGCATTGCAGGGCGTTTTAAGCAAGACCAATGCTCGTCTTTTGCATATTTACTTTGGTCAGATTGCCGTTCATCTCCTCCCGCTGATACGCGCGTGGAAAAAACCGTCGATCGTTTCTTTTCACGGCGCCGACGTGACTGTCGATATGGACAAAGCGGCTTACCGCGAGGCCACGCGGCAAATGCTCGATGCAGTGAAGCTGGTCCTTGTTCGTTCTGATTCGTTGCGGCGCGCAGTCGTTAATCTCGGCTGCGACGAGCGGAAAATCGAGATCCAGCGAACTGGGATTCCCCTGGACGAATTTCCCTTTCGCGAACGGAACTTCGTCGGCGCGGGGATGGAATGGCGATTAGTACAGGCTGGGCGCTTGATTGAAAAGAAAGGTTTGCCAACTACGCTGCGCGCTTTCGCGGCTTTTCTACGTGAGTATCCCGACGCGAAGCTGACGATTGCAGGAGAAGGACCATTGCTCGGCCACGTTCAGAATCTGGCGCGTGAACTGGATATCGACAGTCGTGTTTCGTTCACAGGCTTCATCTCGCAGGAGCAACTGCGCAAAATCTATTATGCGTCGCATATTTTCGTACATCCGAGCCAGACTGGCCGTGACGGAAATCAGGAAGGTATTCCAAATTCGATGTTGGAAGCAATGGCGAGTGGCCTTGCTGTGTTTGCAACGGAACATGGCGGCATTCCCGAAGCAATCGAGAACGGGGTGTCCGGCGTGCTCGTGCCTGAGCGTGATCATGAAAAATTGGGGGCCGCGCTTCTCAATGGAGCAAAAAATCCCGGCTTCCTTTCGCGGATCGCACGCAACGGCGCGGAGAGCGTGCGAAAGAACTTCGATCTGCGCGCGCAAGCGGACCGGCTGGAGCAGATCTATTTGCGGACATTACAAGCTTAGACGGGGCATGTCATTCCGTGCGCGGTTTTGCATGTTGATGCGGCTGGACTTATCAGCCGCTGCGAATAGAGATGTAATATGAACTCGTTCCAAGCTTTATTAATTGCGCTTATACTTTTAGCGGCCAGCGCTTTTACCACGTCGGCCGAAACGCCGGAAAAAAAATCGTCTGCTCCCTTGAAAGCCGTTGCAGTCCTGCACCCTACTGCTGGCAACAATGTGACCGGCACCGTCACGTTCACCGAAGTAGCCGATGGGGTACAGGTTCGGGCGGAAATCAGTGGCCTGACTCCCGGCAATCATGGGTTTCATGTCCATGAGTTCGGCGATTGCAGCGCAGCTGATGCGAGTTCGGCTGGTGCTCATTTTAATCCGATGCATAAACCGCATGCGGGACCGGATGCACCCGAACGGCATGAAGGCGATATGGGAAATGTGCAAGCGGACGCCTCGGGCAAGGCTCGGCTGGAATATGTGGACCACCAAATCTCGCTTACCAACGATCAACGTTCAGCGATTGGGCGATCCGTAGTCGTTCACGCAAAGGCGGATGATCTCAAAACCCAACCGTCCGGCGACTCCGGCGCGCGGGTTGCCTGTGGCGTCATTGGGTGGGCAAAAACTCAGTGATCGCAAGTCTGCCGCTGAGGCTGAACGTCCTCCCGGTGAGGGCTCTGGAAATCGGTTTCTTGTAAATGTCTTGCTCGACAGAGCAAAGTTCATCTGATCAAATTATCGAAAACCATCGTTCCGCACGCTTATGCCACGAATATCTAAAATTGAATTGTCGCCCGATAACGGGTGCGTCATCGACATGAAATGGAAACTGGGGCCCTTGAGCTATCACGCTTCTGGTGCTGGCAAGGTCGCAATTGAACCAAACAAGGATCTTGTTCGGCTCCCTGAACTCGTCCTTTACGACCACGTCGGGTTTAAAGGGTCCTACGCCCGCACCAATTTGAGTTTCCATTACGTCGGCGATTACTGGAACGATCGGATGAGCTGCGTCATCGTGGTCAGCGGGGTGTGGCGATTTTATCGCGACGAATATTATAAGGGGCCTCACTGGGATCTCGGCCCTGGCTATTACGAAAGCTTTTTTGCTGAAAAAGGGCCTGATGATGTGGTGAGCTCTTTGCAGTGCATCGCCCTGACCTAGCTCAGTCGGGTGTCAGCGCGATGGGCCGGTTTTGTTCGGCGATCTGACTGGTTTAGGTTGCGAGCTTCAAGACCGTACTAGCGCAGCCCCAGGAAAGCGTGAAGCCGGATCCCCCGTGGCCGTAGTTGTGAATGACGGTTCGGCCGTCGCGCAAGTAAGCAAGCTCGACGCGAACGCCTGATTGGCGAAATGGACGTAGCCCGACGCGCTCGGCCAGAACGCTCGGTTTCTCGATCTTCAATACGCGGCTGCACTCGGCTACGATTCGCGCGGTTGTCGCGGAATCGGCGGCGAGATCGTCGCTGAGATCGTTTGTGCCTCCCAAGACACAATCGTTTCCACGCGGGATCGCGTACATGAGTGGGGCGTCATCACACACGACCGCGTATGCAAGATTCTTGATCTTCGGCACAATCGCGACCTGGCCGCGGTGCGGTTCAACCTCCGTATCGTGGGCGAGTTCACGGGCGCCAATCCCGGCGCAGTTGATCACAACAACAAATTTTCGATCAATGTCTTCGAGTTTTTCGAAGCGCACATTTTCCGTGATCTCGCCACCGGCTTTCAAAAATCGGTTCGTTAAGTATTTGAGGTAGACGGTCGTATCCATTAGCGGAACGCGTAGCGAAAAGCCGCTCTGAAAATCTTGTAGCTGCCTCGTTGTGTCGAGGCGCTTCGCAGACGATCGATCTGCAAGGCGAAACCGTGCCGTGGCTGCAGCAGAAAGTCTGCGTGCTCCAAGTGGAATTGCCCAATCCGGGACCTGAATTTCTCTCGTGCCGGAGACTTGGCGGAGCTCGATCATCGAAACGCCGTTATTGGAGTTGTGAGCGAGATGGATAAGCGCCCGGAACGTTTCGAGTGCCCACGGGATCACTTTGTCCGCCGGCTCCACATCGTAGGGGAACCAAAGCGCTCCAGCGGCCCCGGAAGTTGTTTGCTGGCCTATCTCTCTTGCGAACAGCGCTGTTCGAAATCCATGTTCGGCGAAAACGACACCGCAGGTAAGGCCTGAAACGCCGCCCCCGACGATTCCTACCAGATGCTTCACCGGAATCATCTACGTGCAATGCACCGTCGCGTCATATAAAATGGGGCGATGGTCTCTTTGAATCGAGATGGACTGACACAGAGAGTGCTCGCCGGCGAACGAATTTCGTCAGACGAAGCGCTTGAATTATATCGGTGGCCTCTGGAGGAGCTCGGAGCACTGGCTAATGCGCGACGCGATTTGGCAAAGACAAAAAGCTATGGCGGCCGTGGACGTGAAATCGTGACCTACATTGTCGATCGGAACATCAATTATACCAACGTCTGCAACGTTTACTGCAAGTTCTGCGCGTTTTATCGAACGGAAACGGATGAGGATCATTACGTGCTTTCACTCGAACAGATCGATCAGAAGCTCGACGAACTTTCTGCCGTTGGCGGTGTTCAAATCCTGATGCAAGGGGGGCATCATCCCAAGCTGGCGTTTCAATGGTATGTCGATCTGCTGCATCACATTCGGGAGAAATATCCGCACATCAATATTCATGGATTTAGTCCACCGGAGTTTCAGCACTTCGCCGAGACTTTTCGGATGTCGCTGCGCCACGTGATTTCGGAATTCAAAAAGGCCGGACTTGGTTCAATTCCGGGCGGCGGCGGCGAAATTCTGGTGGACCGGGTGCGCAAGAAAATTTCGCCGTTGAAGATTAACAGCGATGAATGGTTGGAGGTAATGCAAACAGCACACGAGCTCGGGCTGAAATCGAGCGCGACGATGATGTTTGGTCACGTTGAAAGCATTGAAGACCGGGTAGAACATCTGCGGCGCATTCGCGACCAGCAAGACTGCAGCGGCGGCTTTACCGCGTTCATCTGCTGGACATTTCAGCCCCAGCATACCGTCTTAAAGGTCAAGCAACCGACGGGCGTGGCGGAGTATTTACGAATGCAGGCACTGGCTCGAATTTTCCTGGACAACATCGAAAACGTACAAAGCTCCTGGGTAACACAGGGTCCCGAGATCGGCCAGGTCGCGCTCAGATACGGCGCAAATGATTTTGGATCGGTGATGATGGAAGAGAATGTTGTCAGCAGTGCGGGAACAACATTTCGATTGGATGCCGGGCAAATTGAATCCCTTATTCGCGACGCAGGCTACGAACCGCGGCGGCGAAATAACTGGTATGAACTTTTGAATTGACGAAGCGGCCTGTTATGCCCAAAACCGGCTGCTTCTTTGAAAAATCTCACCTTGACGACTGACCCCTTCTTTCCGATATAGCACGCCTGTCCTGCGTGGGCTCGCTTGCGTGGGGCCGCGCTTCTTAACCTATGAAATATTTTTCTGGATGGATGCGCCCCCCGCCGCTTGTAATTTGGGCCGCTTCCATTTGCGCGTTGCTCGGCGTTACAATTGCCCAGGCGCAGGCGCCCCAGACGCAGCAGCAGGCGCCCCAGACACAGGACCAGGCGCCGCAGCGACAGTCGCCCATCGTCCGGTCAATCGAAGTGGAGTACACGGGCCGCGGCACGGTTAGCAAGGAACGGATTCTCGCGCAAATGCGGACCCGCGTCGGCCAGCCCTATTCCAACGAAGTGGTTGAGCAGGATATCGCGGCTCTGTACAAAACCGGCTCGATTCAGAACGTCCGCATTTTTGCTCAACCACAAGGCGATGGATTGAAGGTGATCGTCGTCGTGCAAACGCGTCCGATTCTGCGCGAGATCGTCATCGACGGAGCAGAACGTGTGAAGGCGCAAAGGCTGCGCAAGGAAATCAAAGTGAGACTGAACCAGCCGATTGACGAACAACAACTGGAAGAAGCCCGTCAGAAAATCATCGAAGTGTATCAGGGACGCGGCTTCACTGACGTCAGCGTTCAATTTCGAATTGATCCAATCGACGAGAACCGTGGAACTGCCCGGGTTGTTTACACAGTAACCGAAGGACCCCGAGGTGCTGTTAAGCGTATTAACTTCGAAGGGAACGCGCATTTTAGCGAAAAGGTGCTGCGTAAACAGATGAAGACGCGTGGCAAGACTCCCATTTCTCTTCTCGATAAATCCGGCCGCTTCGATGAAGTGCAGTTGCAACAGGATCTGGACAAGATCCGGGAGTTTTACCAGGACCACGGATACATCGATGTCGAAATAAAGGACGTGCGAAGAGAACGCCCGGACAATGGCCCCATGGTCCTCACCATTGTGGTTGTTGAGGGTCCGCAGTATCACGTGCGCAAGCTTATCATTACAGGTTACCAGAACACGACGGAGGCCAGGATTCGGGCGCTGCTAAAAATGAAGGAAGGCAGTGTCTATTCGCCCAAGCAATTGCGGGATGACGCCAAGGCAGTAGCCGATGCTTATGGCAGCGGCGGCTATGTTGATCTTGTGGTCCAGCCCGAGGGATCCCCGGCTGGCCCCGCGTTGATCGACGTGCATTACACTATCGATGAGGGCGTTCGGTCTTTTGTAAATCGGATCAACATCGAGGGGAACACCCGCACCAAGGACAAAGTCCTGCGGCGCGAAGTACTCGTAGCACCTGGCGATGTCTTTAATACAGTGCGCGTGGACATCACCAAGAAACGTCTCGAGAACCTGGGGTATTTTGCGAAAGTCGAGACTTATCCGGAAGACACTGATATTCCAGGACGGAAAGACCTCACCATCCTGGTGCAGGAAAAGCGCACCGGTTCGCTGAGTTTCGGCGGCGGATACAGCACTGTCGATGCGTTGGTTGGATTTGCCGAGCTGACACAAGGCAATTTCGATCTGTTTAACTGGCCTTCATTTACAGGGGGAGGCCAAAAATTCAGGTTACGCATCCAGTACGGAACGGAACGAAAGGATCTTATTCTGTCGATAACGGAACCGTGGTTCCTGGATCGACGCCTTTCCTTGAGTGGTTCGGTCTTTTATACGGAGGCAAACTATTTGAGTGCGGAATACGATCAGCGAAACTACGGATTTACCCTCGAATCGCGCAAGCCCCTTAATACATACACGTACGCGACGTTGGGCTATCAGTTGCAGGACGTCGATATCTATAATGTGGCCGCCAGCGCGTCTGAGTTTATTCAGTCGCAGAAGGGGTCAACTACCGAAAGCAAGGTTTATGGCAGCGTCGTGTTCGACTCACGCGACAATCCGTTGCTGTCGCGCCGGGGACGGCGTATTACCTTTTCACCGTATATCGCAGGTGGCTTTCTTGGAGGCGACACTCAAATCTACGGGTTGGACCTCGAAGGATCCCAATATTTTCACCTTCCGTGGGACACCATCCTCCTGCTTAATGGCGAAGTTGCCACCGTAAGCCAGTGGGGGGCAGGGAGTGATGTGCCAATCTTCGAGAGGCTCTACCTTGGAGGCTCTAACAATCTCCGTGGATTCCCATTCCGCGAAGTTGGTCCGCAGGACGAGAATGGGGAACCGCTAGGCGGAAAATCAATGGCGCGCGCGACCATTGAATGGACCTTCCCCATCATTGAAAAAGCGCGAGGAGCGGTTTTTTATGATACCGGCTTTGTCAACAGTAGCGAGTGGTCCTTCGGGTTCAATCATCTCGCCTCGGATATTGGTGTTGGCCTTCGACTTGATTTGCCCATTGGTCCGTTGCGCCTCGATTATGGATACCCGGTGATGCGCGATGGGTATCATGGTGGCGGTCGTTTCAATTTCAACGTCGGCTATCAATTTTGAACGAATATATGTGGTTGCAGTCTAACGCGATTCCGAGCACTGTATCCTCCATTTTATGAAAAACTCTCTGTCCATTATCTTTGCGTTTAGCCTGGCATTTCCGATTGGGGCCTTCGCGCAAGGCACGCTCAAAATCGGAACGGTTGATATGCAGCGTGCGTTTAAGGAATACAACAAGACCAAGGAAGCCGAAAAGAGAATCAATGATGCCAAGGATGCCGCCAAGAAAGAATACGATGACCGGGCCGAGGCATACAAAAAAGCTTTAGACGAAATCAATAATCTGAACAAGCAGCTCGAGTCCCCGGCTTTGAGCGCAGATAAGAAAACGCAAACGGCAAAGGAACGGGATGACAAGATTGCCAACATCAAGAACATGGAACGGGAGATCAGTGATTTCCGTCAGACCCGTGAACGGCAATTGCAGGAACAGTTGATGCGCGTGCGCGAAGGGATCGTAAAGGAAATCACCGATGTCGTCATGGAGAAGGTCAAAACGAACAACATGGATCTCGTGCTCGATAAATCCGGCATGAGCATTAACGGTGTTCCCTTTCTGTTGTACTCGCACGATAACATCGACTTTACCAACGACATCATCGCCGTGCTTAACAAGCCTGGCCGCGCCGCTGCTGCAAGCACGGCGAAGGCAGCCGGCACGCCGGCAAAAGCGGCGAAGCCCTAAATATTTAGATTCGACAATTCGGAAATACACGCGAGCTAAACTCGCGTGTATTTTTTTGTACGAATGAAAAGCAGCCACCTAGATCGAACCAGAACGATTCGTACGCGGTTGTGGCCAGCCAAAGGATCGATCTTAATTCCGCGTGGAATCCTGCAGGCGATCCTCGCGGTTCTTGCATTCAACTCAGTCTTGTCGGCGGATTGGCAGGCGACGCTAAGTAAAGCACCCGCTGGAAATTTTCCGGAGCTGCGTCCTTTGCGAGCGTCCTATCGATTTGGTTGGTCCGGTTTTACGGCGGCTACTGGAGATGTCCACTTTACGAAGCCATCTGAAAGCAAGTTTCAACTCGACGGGACTGGCCGAACGATTGGCTTTGTTCGGGCGTTGTGGAAACTGGATGTAAACTATCAGGCAGTCGCGAGTCCTGAGACGTTGCGGCCGATCGAAACCGAACAGACAGAGAGTTATCGATCAAAGAAAATTGTCACCCATCTCACCTTCACAAATAACGGAGTAACTCGCGTGAGAACAGAAGGTAAGGGCGCAGCAGAAGCGAAGACTCGCCAGTTTAATTTTCCCAATCTCTTCGATCTATTTTCGGCCATGCTTTATTTGCGGAGCCAGCCGCTTAAAGATCATAGCGTTTACCGTATTGCAGCGTATCCCGCGACGAATGCCTACCTTGCGACTCTCAAAGTCGCCGGCCGGGAAAAAATTTCAGTGCACGCCGGGAACTACAATGCAATCAAGCTCGATTTGCAGTTGAAGCGAATTGGCAAGCAGCTCCAATTAGAACCACACCGGAAATTCCGGCGTGCCACTATATGGGTCTCGGATGATGCCGAACGGCTTCTGCTTCGAATTGAAGCGCAGGTCTTTGTCGGCACAGTTTTTGTGGAATTGCAATCAGTTCGCTTCGACAATCCCAAATAGGAGGCTTGCCCGTCAGTCCGGAACCCATTCACCGGGAACTGGCGGGCTAGGCGGACGGCGCCAACGTCTGTGTGCAGGATCGTAAAAAGGTTCGCGCGGTCGCGGTAACAATCGAAGTGCCGCGAGCGTTTCCAAATCAAGCCGCCCGGTTACCGGAATTTTAGCCCATGCTTGGTACGCTCGCAGTGACAACTCCATTGCTGGCCCGTAGACTCCATTCACCTCGTCGTGATAAAGGCCGCGTCGCGCCAGCGCGATTTGGGCAGAAACGATCACGTTGCGTTGCACTTCGGGTGGCGCTGCTTCAAATGGTGTCCGAGCGAGAACGCTCGCCGGCGAAGTATCCGGGGCGACGGGGTTGGATGGATATGCTTGCTGATTCTGTTGCGTATTTGCGAAAGGCTGAATCGGCGCCGGCGTCATGTTCGCTGCCCCGGCGGTAGGTTGTTTGCCAGGCTTGGGCACAACTGGACTGGAAGGTGCAGATTTTAAGGCAGGTTGGGCAGAGTTAGAAGAGTTGATCCCAAGCGATTGAAGCGTCTCAGTATTGAGCTGACCGTTCACCTGCAGCCCACTGCGAATTTGATAGCGGCGAATGGCCGCCGTTAAATCCGAACTCATCTGACCAGTCACCTCACCGTAATAAAAACCCTGGTCTTTCAAGACTTGCTGCACGCTTTCGATCATCTGGTCCCCGCGCGCCAGCGTGAGCGAGACAATGAAGACCAGCGCAGCGATCATGGCTTTCATTTTTGATGCTATTTGGACGCCGTCGCTTTCTGCCTATTCAGCGCTTTCTGGGACCTGTTACCGCTAATGTTGGCTTATGCTGGTTGGCCGCGTCGCGATAATGCAAGATGCCGTCAGCCACTGCCGCGGCAATCTGATCGCGGTAATCTTCGCTAGTAAGTTTGGAAACATCCTCCTTGTTGGTGAGAAATCCTCCTTCGATCAGGACCGCAGGAGAACTCACGTTTGCGATCACGAAAAACTGTCTCGCTTGCGTGCCTCGGTTGATAGCCCGTGTGCGAGCGACCAGTGCCTCCTGAATGAATCCAGCGAGGCTTTGGCTTTCAGGTTTCGGCGAATCGGAAAGTGGTCTCCATAAGAAAGGCAACCAGGAAGCCATCAGCGAACCTGCATTGATTTGATGTGCGGCGTAGTACGTTTCCACCCCACTGGCCACTGGCTTATTGTCTTCGTTAAAATGGATGCTGACGAAAATGCAATTGCTGACCCGATTAGCGAACGCCGCGCGATCTGCAAGCGAGACATAAGTATCTCCCAGGCGGGTCATCAGTGTTGCGATCCCTTCCGAATCCAGCAAACGATCGATTCGCCGCGCTACGTCCAACGTCAGATCTTTTTCGAGTAACCCTCCGCACATGGCACCGGAATCCTGTCCGCCATGGCCCGGGTCAAGAATGACAACCGCAAATGGACCGGGTGCCGCCGAGGCCTGCGCTGTCTTCGGCTCTGCGGCGGGCCTAGTTCTTTCCGTCTGGTGGAACTGCATCCAGACGAAAGACGCGATCATCAGCAACAAGCCCGAGAGAGCCAGGATATTCCGAAGCGATTTCATGTGTGATCTCTGGCCGAGGATTTGTTCCCATATATACTAATTGCCAATCAAGGGGCGTAATTCTTTATCTGACAACGAACGATAACGGATCGCCTTGCTAGGGTCACGCTCCAGTAATGCCGCTTCGATTGCCGCACGAGCGAGTTGCTCTTTTCGATGATTCGTAATAGCCGCGCGTTCCGGTGGTTCCTTTGCGTCGCTGCTTTGCAAGGTCATATGTCCAATGCTCCATGCGTCGAGCGCGCAGTTGAGCGCCGTCTCCAGGTTGGCATCCGGCGCGTGCTCGGTTGCAAGAAATGCTTCCATCAGGTCCCTCGATTGCTGTGTTCCGCTGAGTGCAGCGAAGTTCTGGCGCGCTTGCGCGTATGTGGCGCCGTTCGTGGCGATCTCACCATCGTACTCCACGCGTAAGAGCAAATCTTCTTCGGGTCGTTCTCCAACCTCCGCGAAGAGCATCCGCGCCAGGTACGGGGCTCCATAGACCTGTTCAAAAGCGCTTTTCATGACAGGGCTGAGTGAGTAATGCGCCAGCCGCCGCAATGAAACATCTGTCGCGGACCGGGTGAAGCCTTCGGTGCTGGCCAATTCGATCGCAGCCATTCGCAATCGCTCGATATCGCCGGGATGACCGATCGCACCCATGGCGATGCGGTCGTAAATTTCAAAAATCTTCTGACGCGTCTGACCGATCGTGACAAACAAAATGCCGTCGCGGTACCCAAGCGCTGCGATCGGACTGCCCGGTGCAAGCTGTGCTTCGATGTACTCTCGGCGATTGGCAATCGCTTCGACCCAACGATACGGTTCTTCAATCATGCAACCGTTTCCTTGAACACCGCGGCAATTTTGCTCTCGGGCAAAGTCGTGATGCCTTCACGCGAAACCACCTTGATAAGCGGGTAAATCTTCCCGCTGCGATCCACTCCGCCGGTGGACGTGTCGGATTCCGCTGCGGTATCCAGCGCACGCAACGCAATCGTTACCGCTTCGTTTTCGTCTAATTGCTGAAGCGGCTTCGCGCCCCAGGTGTTTTCGTAATAGAGAATTCCGCGCACGGCCGGCGATCCTGACCCCGTCGCCGCATAATCAGTCACTTCAAATTGCGCCCCCATCGCATCGTAAAAATAAAGGCGCGCCTCGGGTTTCGGATGAAAATCATAAGTTGCGAATATCGGGACCACGACTCCTACGCCTTGCATGACGAACCCGAAGTTGTCACGCAACAGCTTGGATAGGGCGCGCACTTTGCCATCAACGCTCATTTCCTGCAGCTGTGTTCGTCGAAAATATTGGAATGAATGTTCGAGCACGCGCGCCATTTCCCACGCTGTCGC
>DATBEX010000060.1:0-9474 GCA_036558805.1 Candidatus Udaeobacter sp. | reverse complement strand
CCAGCTAGGTTCTTTCAGCCTTGTCGGCTTCGGGTTCTCTGCATTTCACGCGGTTTAATCACGAGCCGCGGCGGAAATAGATACCATGCAGAACGAACAGCTTGCCTACGTCATCGTGACGCCGTACTCGATGCGCAAATCGCGCACCGGCGGCATCGTTGGCCGGTTAATTTCCCGAACGGGACTAGACCTGGTCGGTGGACGAATGTTCGCGCCGGGTCAGGAGTTAGTAAGACGCTATGCCGGAACGATCGTGACGGAAACCGATGCGCGTCATCGTGCGACGCAAGAGTTAATTCGCCGGTACGTACTCAAAAACTTTACTGCCGAGAAAGACCGATTGAAACCGCTGGTGTTGTTCCTCATTTTTCGCGGCCCGGACGCAGTGGAAAAAATTCACCGCACAGTCGGTCATATTGTGCACGAGCGCACTAGCGGCGAAACGATTCGCGATACTTACGGCGACTACATCACGGATGATTCGGGAAAGGTGACTTATTTTGAACCTGGAGTACTGGCGGCATTCGATCCAAAGGTAGTTGAGCAGCATTTGAGGCTCTGGGCGGATTTTTCGGATTCGGATGGAGGAATCCTGGACCGTGTCGTCCCCTTCCCCAGCGATGCGCAAGTCGAAAAGACCCTCGTCTTGATTAAACCTGATAATTTCCGGTTTCCGAACCTGCGGCCCGGCGGCGTGATCGAAGTATTTTCGCGCTCGGGGCTTTCCATTATCGGATTCAAAGTTCATCAGATGAGCGTCGCACAAGCGAAAGAATTCTATGGCCCGGTACTGCCGGTCCTCGAGAAGAAGCTTGGTCCAAAAAGCGGCCGCGAAAACTGGGAAAGCATTGTGGAATTCATGGCCGGGCGAAAGCCCAGCGAATGTCCACCCCAGGAACACGACGTTTCCGGGACAGAGAAATCGATCGCCATTGTTTATCAAGGCGTGGACGCTGTCCGCAAGATTCGCGACGTGCTCGGGCCAACCGATCCCGCCAAGGCGCCGCCAGGGTCGATTCGGAGAGAATTCGGGCAGACCATCATGATCAACGCCGCGCACGCCTCGGATTCTCCCGAGAACGCAAAGCGTGAAATGGGAATCATTCGAATCGACGAGAATAATTTCAAACCTCTGATTGAAAACTTCTATCAACGCCAATAGTTTGCGCTCCATTTTGAACCTTCCTACAACAAGTCCTACTGCCATGGAAATTTCCGAACGTGCCGCTCAACTCAGTCCTTCGCTTACGCTCTCGATCGATAGCAAGGCCAAAGCCATGAAAGCCGAGGGCATCGATGTCTGCGGTTTCGGCGCAGGCGAACCGGACTTCGACACGCCCGAACACATCAAAAAGGCCGCGATTGAAGCATTGGAAGCCGGATTTACGAAATACACGCCGAGCGCAGGCATCCCGGAATTGCGTCAGGCGATTGCGGAGAAACTGGCTGCCGATAACGACCTGAATTACCGCGCGGCGCAGGTCATTGTGAGTAACGGCGCAAAGCACGCGTGCTACAACGCGATCCTCGCCACATGCCAGCCCGGCGATGAAGTCATCATTCCGGCGCCCTACTGGGTCAGTTACCCTGAAATGGTCAGATTGGTCGGCGCAGAACCCATGATCGTGCCAACCAGCGAGCGTAACAATTGGAAAATGCGCGCCGAAGACTTTGAAAACGCCATGACGCCGCGCACGAAGATGTTGATCATGAACAGCCCCGGCAATCCGACGGGCGCGGTTTACACGCGGGAAGAGTTGCAGGCGATTGTCGATGTTGCTGCCGAAGAAGACATCTACATTTTGTCGGACGAAATCTACGAAAAGCTTGTTTACGATGGTGTGAAGCACGTCAGCATCGCCTCGCTGTCTCAGGTGGCGTACGATCTGACAATTACAGTCAACGGCTTCAGTAAATCGTACGCTATGACAGGTTGGCGTCTCGGTTATCTCGCGGCACCGGAGGCGGTCGCCAAAGCGGTCGATTCCATCCAAAGCCACACGGCATCCAATCCTTCCTCATTCTCCCAATATGGGGCCCTCGCCGCGCTAAAGGGCGACCAACAGCCAATTGTCGACATGCGCGAAGAGTTCGACATGCGCCGCAATTACATGTTCGACCGCATCTCAAAGATTTCCAACGTGACGGCCGTCAAACCGGAGGGCGCATTTTACGTCCTCGTGAATATCAGTCAGCTCGGTCTGACGTCGCAAAATTTCGCCGATCGCTTGCTGAGCAAAGCCAATGTCGCAGTGGTTCCCGGAGCTGCCTTTGGTGACGACCGCACTGTGCGTCTCAGTTACGCCACCAGTATCGACGTAATCAAAAAAGGGCTGGACCGCTTCCAAGACTTTTGCCGGACGCTCTGACAATCGCGGATTGGCGACACCGAAAGCGTTCGCGTGCTGGCGACCTGCGATCGGAGTTGCAGATTTCGAGGCGAACTGATAGCGGAATCAGTCGGTAATCCGCACTCCGAAATCTGCAATGTCTTCGGGCTCCCTTGCACTCATTCTTCACGCGCACCTGCCCTTCGTTCGCCATCCAGAATATGAACATTTTCTGGAGGAAGACTGGTTCTTCGAAGCAATAACGGAGTGTTATATCCCGCTTGTCCGCATGATGCATCGCCTGATGGATGACCATGTGCCGTTCAAGCTCACCATGTCGTTGACGCCGACGCTGTGCGCAATGCTGCAGGACAAACTGCTTTGCGAGCGCTACATACAGCATCTGGATCTTTTGATCGATCTTGCGGCTCGCGAAACAAAACGGAACAGAAATCATCCACAGCTATGCGACCTCGCCGCGTTCTATTTCAACATATTTCGCGAAACTCGACGTTTCTTTGTCGATGAATATAAACGCGATTTGCTTGCCTCTTTTCGCGAATTGCGGAAAAGCGCCGGCCTTGAAATCATCGCCTCGGCAGCCACGCATGGCTTGCTTCCCCTGATCTTTCAACAATCGCCCGAAGCGGCGCGCGCTCAGATTTTGATCGGACGCGACCTCTACGCAGAGCTTTTTGGCTGTCAGCCAGCCGGGTTTTGGTTACCCGAATGCGCTTACGCACCGGGTCTGGAATCTATCCTGCAAGAGGCAAACGTTCGCTGGTTCGTTCTCGACACGCACGGCCTTTTGTGCGCAAAGCCACGTCCGCGACGCTCGATTTATGCACCTTGCTATACCCCTGACGGTCCGGCCGCGTTTGCGCGCGATCGCGATTCAAGTCGGCAGGTTTGGAGCGCAAACGGCGGTTATCCCGGTGACCCTGCTTACAGGGAATTTTATCGCGACGCCGGATTTGATCTGCCATTGGAACACTTGGGACCAGTGGGCCATGGCACCCGGAAATTCTCAGGCGTGAAGTATCACCGCATCACAGGGCCCGGTGACGAGAAGAAGTTATACGATCCGGTCGCTGCAGAAAGGGTCGCCGAAACGCAGGCCCTCCATTTTCTCGAAGAACGCAGGCGACAAATTGGCGAAGTCAGCGCGCCAGGTTTCGATCCAATTGTGATCGCACCTTTCGACGCCGAACTATTTGGACACTGGTGGTTTGAAGGCCCCTATTTTCTCGAACGATTCATTCGCCAGGCAGCAAGTGAGCCGGAATTTCGTCTCTCAACGCCGAGCGAATATCTGGCGGAGAATCCGACGCAGCAAATCAGTGAGCCAGCAACGTCAACCTGGGGTGAGAACGACTATTTTGAGGTTTGGCTGAATCCAAATAACGCCTGGATTTATCCGCAGCTCGATATCGTTGCACAGCGGATGAGTGAAGTTGCACGCACGCATTCCGAAGATTGCAGTCCGCTTGCTGACCGTGTTCTCAGACAACTTGCCCGCGAACTTTTGCTCGCGCAGTCGAGCGACTGGGCATTCCTGATAAAAACTGGGACAGCGCGTGAATACGCAACCAAGCGCATCCTCGACCATCTCAGTCGTTTCAACCGTTTATACGATCAAATCATCGTCAAGAATCTGGACGAAGAATTTCTGCGCGAATGCGAATCACGCGATAATGTTTTTCCGAACGTAAACTGGCGTTACTACGTTTAGGTCACTTGTCATTCCGAGCGAAGTCGAGGAATCTCTGGCTGTCCTTTTTGCCTCGTTTCCTAGCTAATTAGAGATGTCTCGACTCCGCTCGACATGACAACAAAAATCAATACCGCAATGCTGATGGCGTTCCTGGTATCGGTCGTCGTCGCCCAGGAATCCCCATCGCCAAGTCCATCGGCGGTTCCGAGCGAATCTCCCTCTGCGTCGATCACGCCAGAAGAATCTGTCAGTGGCTCACCGGTTCCGGAGCAAACGCCTTCACTAACGCCCGCAAGAAGTGTCCGCATCAGTTTTGTTCCGCCGCCGCTGGAAGGAAAGATCAGCCTCGGAATTTACGATGCAAAAGGAAAGCTGGTACGCGTTTTGCACAAGGAAGCAGACCTCAACGAATTCAAAATCGGCGCGGACGCGCTAGTGACACAATGGGACGGAAAAAATGATAACGGTGAAGATTTGCCCGCCGGAAAATATCACGCTCACGGTTACCTCGTTGGTCCACTCAAAGTGGAGGACGTCAGCCAATCCGCCGCACCTCCTAACGACTCGGTCGCCAGCGTCAAAGTAAAGCTCATGCCAAATCCTTTGGCCAACGACCAGCGGGCGATTGTCCAGCTGGCTGCGGGATTTGACAGCGATCGGAGCTATTTGAAAACAAACGACGATCTGCCGTTGCTTACGATAAATGAGTCGCCAAACCTGATCCGTGCATCAATTGCGAAGAAGGAAGACAGATCGATCGATATTTGGCAGACGGACGGGGCCGGTTCTCATCAATTTCGAATCTCCAATATCGACCAGATGATGGCTTTCGATTGTGGCGAGTTTGAATTGAAATGACTGTGGGGGCAGTGCGCGCGCCACGGCGTGCTGTTCGCGGCGCCCTCGCCCGAACACCGCTGGTCACAGGACAAAATCTCTGCTAGTTAAACGCCGATGCCTGCTCCCGAATTTCAACACACGGTCGGTAAGACCGCTACCTTTAGCGGCACGGCGCTGCATACGGGTGACAAAGTCACTCTAAAACTACATCCCGCGCCGGTAGACCACGGAATCAAATTCAAGCGTAAAGATTTGCAGGATGAACCGACCATCGACGCGAAGATCGAAAATCTCAAAACGGTCGAGCGGGCCACGACCATCGGCGAAGGCTCAGTGCGCGTGCACACCGTGGAGCACATCCTGTCCGCGCTGTCGGCGATGGGCGTGGACAACGCCATCGTTGAGATGGACGCAAACGAGCCGCCAATTGGCGACGGCAGCGCACAGCCGTATGTCGATCTCATCAAGAAGGCCGGTGTAACAGCCCAGGAGGAGCCACGAAAGTTCTTCGACGTTCGCGAGCCGATGTCCGTTGAAGCGAAAACGGGCGCCCTGCTTATTTTGCTTCCAGACAACAAATTTCGAATTTCATGTACGCAAGCCGGACCGAATAACCGCTTTACACAGTTTTTGTCGATGGAAGTGACACCGGCAGCTTTCGAACGCGAGATTGCTCCGGCGCGGACATTTGTCTACTACGAAGATGTTAAGCCGCTAATGGACAAAAACTTGATCAAAGGCGGCAGTCTCGAGAACGCGATTGTGGTGCGGGGAGACGCGGTGTTAAGCAAAGAACCGTTGCGGTTCGGCGATGAATTCGTGCGGCACAAGATCCTTGACATCATCGGCGATCTCGCACTGGTCGGTCGTCGTATCCGAGGGCATGTGGTGGCGGTGAAACCCGGTCATGCCAGCAACGCGGATCTCGCCCGCTCGATCGTCCGCGAACAGACACGCAGAAGCGCCCTGGCTGCACCGCGCACTATTCCAAGCGGTGACGGTGGACTCGACGCCGATCAAGTCATGCAAATTTTGCCGCATCGTTTCCCGTTTCTGATGGTCGATCGCATCATCGGTTTCGAAACCGAAACCAAATGCATTGGCGTCAAAACAGTCACGATTAACGAACCCTTCTTCCAGGGACATTTTCCGGGTCACCCCGTAATGCCGGGAGTGATGCAGATTGAAGCCATGGCGCAGGTAGCCAGTATCCTTTTGTTCAAACTTTCGAAATCCACCAGCCGTATCGGTTATTTCATGAGCGCGGACGGCGTGAAATTTCGCAAGCCTGTAATGCCGGGCGACACCATTTTTGTCCACGCCGAGCTCACGAAATCGCGCGGCGAACGACTCGCGAAAGCCAAATGTCACTGCGTAGTAAACGACGCAATCGTCTCCGAAGCCGAACTGATGTTCACGTTTCTCGACAAATGAAAGGAATGTCGAAGGACAAAAGAATAACGAAAGAATAACAATCTCACTTTCTTATGAGCCTTCTTTCCATGTCGAGCGAAGTCGAGACATCTCTGGGTTTTCTCGCTGCGGAAATAATTCCTCATTCGCCTACCACGCCGAAGCATCGCGAAGGCGGGTCATCGGTCATTCGTCGTTATGTCTGAGTTACAGATTCATCACACGGCCATTATCGATCCGGAGGCGGAAATCGGCGCCGGAACAATTATCGGACCTTATTGCGTCATCGGGGCGAATGTTGTGCTGGGCCCAGACTGCTGGCTTCAACATCATGTCACGCTCTGCGGGCCGATGAAGACCGGAGCCAGGAACAGCTTTTATGCTTACTGCTCTATTGGACAGCAAACGCAGGACCTGAAATATCGCGGCGAACCGACCTACCTGGAAATCGGCGACGAAAACACGTTTCGCGAGTTCGTGACGGCGCACCGCAGCACCACCAGCGAAGGCAAAACGCGTATCGGCAATCGCGGAAATTTTCTCGCTTACAGTCATATCGGCCACGATTGCACAGTGGGTAATGAGGTTATCTTCTCGAACAACGGCACATTGGGCGGCCACGTACAGGTCGGAGACCACGCCGTGATGGGTGGACTCACGGCTGTGCATCAATTTTGCCGCATCGGTCGGTTTGCGATTACCGGTGGCTGCTCCAAAATTGTTCAAGACGTTCCGCCGTTCATGATCGCCGACGGCAACCCGGCAGAAATTCGCGGAATTAATTTGGTCGGGTTGGAACGCAAGAATTTTCCGCCCGATGGCGTGAAACTGATCAAAGAAGCGTTTCGCCTGATTTACCGCTCAAAATACAATACGCGCCAGGCAATCGAAGCGATGCAGAAGGAATTGCCTCAGACCAAAGAGATCGTTGAGATCATACAATTCATCGAACAAAGCCAGCGCGGAATCATTCGATGAAGTTCGACCGTGGATTGCGCGGAATAAAAGAATGCCGCAGCCGACGCCTGCAGGCTCGGATCGATGACTGGCTGGTGCCCATTTTCGAGAGTTGAAAGTTGATTGTCGAGGGTTTGAAATCTCCAGACAGACGAACCCTTCGACTTCAACTTTTCTCCCATGCCCGCGGTCCTTACGTTGCTGCGAATAAAAAATCTGGCGCTCGTCGAAGAGCTCCAGTGGCAGATGAGACCGGGGTTTGTCGCTGTAACGGGAGAAACAGGAGCGGGTAAATCGATCATCATTGGTGCGCTGCAACTCCTGCTCGGCGAGCGCGCGGACAAGTCGCTCATTCGCACGGGCGCAGACGTGTGCACGGTGGAAGCAGTCTTTAACGGAAACGATTTACAAAAATTGAATCCACATCTGGTTGAAGCAGGCATTGAACCGTGTGACAACGATCTCATCATCAAGCGCAGTTTCTCGGTTACCGGTGGCACGCGCCAGTTCATCAATGGTTCGCCAACGACATTGTCGATCTTGAAAAACCTCGGCGACCAGCTTGTCGATCTCCATGGACCGCACGATCACCAATCTTTGCTCTCGCCCGAGACGCAGTTGAGCTTGCTTGATTCATTCGCGCGGGCTGAAACCCGGCTCGACGAATATCAGAACCATTACCGGCAATTGCAGGTGCTGCTGGCGGAACATGCCGCGCTGAACACGGCCGAAACCGCGCGTGAACAGGAGCTCGACCTTCTCCTTCATCAGATTGCGGAGATTAAGTCGGCGAAGTTAGTCGCGGACGAAGAAGAAGAAATTGGAAAACGCTACAAGCTCGCAAGCAACAGCAAGCGGTTGATCGAGCTGGCAAGGGCGATCGCTGATAAACTTTCTGAATCAGATGGTTCTGTTCTTTCTCAGCTTGCAGAAACACAGCGACTGTTGCGCGAATTGGAAAAAATCGATGGCTCGATTGCCCAATTTTCATCGGCGCACACCACGAGTGTGGTTGAGCTTTCCGAGATTGCGCGCGCGCTCTCCGCGTATGCAGAGCAACTCGATCTCGATCCGGAGCAACTCGCGTCGCTGGAACAACGAGTCTCGCTATTTGAGACACTGAAGCGAAAATACGGCAGCTCGATTGTTGATGTGATTGCGTTCGGCGAGCGCGCGGCGGAGCGAATGCAGAAAATTGAAGGGCGCGACGCCGAGCTGGGACGTCTCGTGAAAGAGATTGAAAACGTTCGCGCTCAAATGACTCGCGCTGGCGAAGCACTTCGGAAGCTTCGGGCAAAAGCCGCTCCCAAACTCTCCGAAAATATCCGGCGAAATTTGAGCGACCTCGGCTTTCGCCAATCGGAGTTCGAAGCGATACTAACCGCGCTCGATGAACCGCGTCCAAGCGGATTTGATACGGTGGAATTCCTCTTCTCGCCAAATCCAGGCGAACCTCTTAAGCCGCTTCGAGCCATCGCATCAAGCGGTGAAATCTCACGCTTGATGCTGGCAATCAAATCTGCGCTGGCTGCGCAGGACGCAATTCCGTTGCTCGTTTTCGACGAAATCGACACGAATGTGGGCGGCGAGATCGCGCATGCAGTCGGCGCGAAGATGCAGACATTGGGACGCGACCATCAGGTGATTTGCATTACGCATCTGCCGCAAGTCGCCGGGGCGGCGTCTTCGCATTTCGTTGTAACAAAGGATGTTTCGCGTGGCCGCACGTTTTCTAATTTGTGCGAAGTCAGTGGAAAATCTCGCCAGGAAGAGATCGCGCGGATGCTCGGTGGCAAGAGTGAGTCGGCACTGAAGCTCGCCGCGAGTTTGATGAAGAAAAATACTTGATTGCCGACGAAACACACGAAATATCCGAAAATTCTAGGAAGAACTCTTCGCTTCGTGAGTTTCGTGTATTTCGTGGGCCTGAACGAAATCTAGGTCATCACAGTGCCAAGCGGAAGAACGGTTTTACCGAAAATTTCGTTTAGCACCTGCGCCAGACCAGCGTAGATCGCGGAAAAGCCGCAAAAGATTCCTACGTAGCCGGTAAAATGTTTGAACCCGGCACCGGCGCCGGTGAATTCGCCGATGGCGAGGAGAAAGAAGAGAATCGTCAATGAACCGAAAACAATTTGGCCTGCGACGTGCAGTCGCAATGTGCCAATGAACATGACGCCGGTAAACAAGCCCCACATGGCAAGATAAGCGGCCATTGCC
>DATBEX010000059.1:0-10363 GCA_036558805.1 Candidatus Udaeobacter sp. | reverse complement strand
CGAACGAATTGCGAAGCCGTTTGCGGGAAGAAGCGTTGCCAGAGCGGCTCCTCCATCGGGTTCACCGCCCGACTCACGCCACGTTGCGATCACATGTTCGCGAAAGCGCTCGTGAGTCGGCAAACGCGGTACGAAATGCCATGTCTCATAGTGGCCATATTCATGGAAGATCGCTGAACTGCCTTTGCGCATGACGTTGCTCAGTTTCCCGACCAACACGGTTGGATCATTCACAAATGAAGTGACCCAGCGGCACCAGGAAAAGTCGTAATTTTCCTTGGGCAGTTCATCTGTCATCAAATCCAGTTGATGAATCTTAATGTTCGATAACGAACGCGTGCGACAGGCCTGTTCGATCGCACGGATGAAATTCTCAGACCGCTCAAGCGCCACGACTTCGCCGGTTGGACCAACGATTTCTGCAAGATCGACAGCCGCATAGCCAGGACCCGCGCCCATATCGAGGACGCGCTTACCGACGGTAATTCCGGCTCTTTGCCAGCAATCCAGAACTACGGGGCGCCAGACACGGTGTTGCAATCCGAGTCTTGCCAGCTCCTCATTGTGGGTCCCAAGAACGTAATCGCGATCCACGGCAAAAGACTAAGCGCTCGCCAGGTTTGATGCATCGACGAATTTCAGGCGCGAAATCCCGACGAAGCTATAACTAATGTGTTCTGTGCTAACGTCGCGCTGGCGTTTTCCGACATTATCCCCGACAATAGAGAGCCGCATGGAATACGAGATCCGACCACTTGCTGCAAAGGATGGAGCGATCCTGCGGGAGATGCTTTATCAAGGCCTGTCTTCCGTTGGTAATCATCAACCTTCTCGCGAGATCCTCCAGCGACCGGAATTTTCGCATTATGCTGAGGGCTGGGGTCGAGTGGGCGATACGGGATTTGTGGCGCACGACAAGAAAGACGGGTCGGTGCTCGGAGCAGTTTGGCTACGCAAGCCGATCGACAGACCTGACGAACCATCCAGACTGGCCTTTGCCGTCAAACCGGAACACCGTCGGCACGGCATCGGCACGGCACTCTTAACACAGCTAGTCCGTGCAAACCCTGATGAGTCAACAATCTCGGTGAGCCTTGTTGCAGGCAAACCGGTGTTGCGACTTTACGAGCGATTTGGGTTTAAGGTGGCGCACGAAGGACCAGACGCCATCGTAATGCAAAGACACGTGTAAGGAGATTGTCCGGTTCGCCGTCGTGTCGTGAAACGCACCTGACAAAACTGCAAACCGAGCGCTGGAAAACCGAGACCAATGCGCTCAAGCCTGCGCCTTTCAACAGTCTCGTTAGGCGACTGCGCGTAATCGCTAGCGAATGGATGAGTTGCTTCCAATCCTCACGGTGGGCTTCGTTGCCTTCCTCGCGACGAATGCGGACAATCTAATTCTGCTATTCGCCTTCCTCGCAGATCGTTCCTTTCGCCCAAGGCACGTCGTCATCGGCTATGGACTTGGCATGGTGATCATCCTCGGTGTGAGTTGGCTGATCGCCTGGATTGCCCACTTGTTCCCACCGAAGTATGTCGGCTTTCTCGGTGTCGTGCCTATCGTCCTGGGATTCAAACGCCTCTACGATCAATTCATTCGTCACCGTAATCCTAAGGATGCGGCACCAGCTCCACCGTCAACGCACTCCCAGATCATTACCGTTGCTCTCGCGGACGTGGCACACGGCCCCGATACGATTACACTCTACGCTGCGCTGCTTGCCGAATCGGATCTCGCTGCCCAGTTTGCCGTCACGCTGCTGTATCTGCTCTTAGCCGCTGGCTGGTGCTGCCTTGGTTTTTTTCTTCTCCGACATCCACGCATCCGCGATCCCGTTCAGCGATATGGAAACGCGCTATCTCCGTTCATGTTAATAGGCATCGGTATTTATATCATCCTGAACACCGTGCACGACGTCAGTTCCCAATGAACAGCAGGGCCAGCAAGGCACTGCAACCATAACTAAACCTGAGCCAGTCAGGGCGCGAAAATCAGCAGTACAAAGACAGCGAAGAGGAGCAAGTGAACGCAACCCTGGAGGATATTTGTCTTTCTGCTGGTAAACGTAATTACGGAAGCTGCGAGCGTTAATAACAACAGCGGAAGGTTACCGCCTTCCACGCCGAGCATCACAGGCCGTTTAGTGATAAGACTGATAGTCAGCACCGCGGGAATTGTAAGACCAATGGTTGCAAGCACGGAACCGAGCAGGATGTTTATCGAACGCTGCAACTGATTGCGCAACGTGGCCCCGACGGCGTCGATTCCCTCGGGCGTAAGTACCAACGCGGCGATCACCGCGCCGCCAAACTCCTGAGGCAGCCCAAACTTCTCGATGCTGTTGTCCAGGGGGATAGCAAATTTTTCCGCCAGCAAGATCACTACGATTAAATAAAGAAACAGCATCGACGCGTGAAATCCGGTTGATTGTACGTGTAGTGAGTGATGACCTGGACCTGCTCCCACGCCTGCCAGTTCCGATTCCAGAAAATAGCCGCGATGCCGCATCGTCTGGATTAGCAAGAAAATTGCGTAAAGAATTAGCGTCACCAATATGAAAAAAATCTGCTGTTCGGTGGAAAACGTTGGTCCACCCGTTGTGGTGGTATAGTTTGGCAGAACCAGCCCAAGGACAGCCAGGGTCATGATGACATTCAGATACGAATTAACGCCTTGCAGATTGTAATACTGCTCGCGATGACGTAACCCGCCCAGTAACAAGACCAGGCCAACGAACCCGTTCAGCGCGATTATGACTACCGAAAAAATCGAGTCCCTCCCGAGGGTCGGATTGTTTTCGCCATGCAACATCGCTGTGGAGATCATAACGACCTCAATGGTGATCGCCGAGAGCGTCAGGACTAATGTTCCGTAAGGCTCGCCCCACTTAATGGCGAGACAGTCGGCATGCCGGGCGACGGACACTGCAGACCAAAGGATTACGGCAAAAAGCCAGAAGAAGACAAGGATCAGCGCGAACGGATGCGTGATGATCTCGACCAACCGGGACCCCGTGCTCCAAAAAATCGCCACGGTTCCCAGCCCAACCAGTAGCGCGCATTCTTTGCGAATGCCGCCTCCAAAAGGCGGAGCATTCTTCGAGTGGTGGCCTGGTTTCGCCTTTCCAGACATGCGCGCGAGCATATCGACTCCGCATTCGTCATGCAATCAGCCGGTGAACAGAACTACCTTTTTATTCTGTGCCCGGTAATGGGCGTTCCAAGAGCGTTCAGCGCCGGAAAGCGATGCGAGACGCATCGTACTCCAAAAGCACTTGGTGCGAAATTTCTGTCAGGCGTCCGTTCGATTTCGCGAAAGGTTTATGAGTACACCACGTTCGTCCTCGCGTCGCTTATACATTCCTCGACTGCGCAATGCAGCCAACTCGCAAGTTCGCCGCCGGACGAGTCCGTCCGAGTGATGGAGGATCGCTCTATTCTTTCTTCTGAGCCAGCGGTAGAAATTGTTCGTGCGTAACTCTGCCGTCTTTGACCTTATAGATGCCCACTTCGGACATCTGCATTCGGTTTTTGGAAGCTTTTTCAGTTACGTCGACATCGAACTGCACCACGAAAGTATCTCCGGCAACAAACGGTCCGCCCACATCACAGCGGTGCACTTCGAAATTTTTCTCCCACCACTCCGTTTTTCCACGCACTTGATCAAGTCCGCGCATTTCCGCCGGCATATTTTCCATCGCGCGCGCCTCCACGCTGACGATGTCTTTCGCATAAAGATCGTCCACCGCCTTCATCCATTCGCCTTTGCGGCAATAATCCGCCAGTTTTGTTGCGACTTCTTCTGTAGTATTCATTCTACCTCCTTATTTTTGTTTGAGCATTGTTCAACTGATATTTGTGTGACATCCCCGAGGCACCCTTCGTGCTGCGCAGGCGTCACTCGATGCGGGGAAGCAACCCCCCTCACTATCCGCCGGCGATGGCACCGATAATTACAAAGGGCTCGCATCCCTTCGCAATGGCCTCCGGTAACGGAGCATCAGGCGGTTCGTGCGACAGATCTTCTCCACACGCAAAAAATCGCACGAGCGGTCGACGCAGTAGCGTAACGTGATCGCGCATCGTTCCGCGGAGCATTGGATATCGAGCTTCCAACGCATCAAGCACTGCGCGCTGAGTCACCGCGGCATCAACGACGAGCTCTACGTCGCCATCGACGCGCGCCAAAGTGCGCAAATGGGGCGGCAGAACAACACGAATCACGGAAGCGTTTGCACCTCCACTGAGAGCACTGCCGGCAGGTCGCGCACGATCGGCTTCCAGTTGTCGCCTGCGTCGGCCGAACCGTAAACCTGGCCACCGGTTGTTCCAAAATAAATGCCGCACGGTTCGAGCGAATCTACACACATCGCATCACGCAAAACATTCACGTAACAATTGCGTTGCGGCAGCCCCTTCGTTAGCGCTTCCCATTCATTTCCACCGGTTCGACTGCGATACACACGCAGCCTGCTGTTGGGCGGGTAATGCTCCGAATCGCTTTTGATCGGTACCACGTAGATTGTTTCCGGTTCATGCGCGTGAACGTCAATCGGAAAACCGAAGTCGCTTGGCAAATTTCCACTGACCTCCCGCCACGACTCGCCGCCATCATCGCTGCGCATCACGTCCCAGTGTTTCTGCATGAATAATGTATTGGGGCGCGATGTGTGCATTGCGATCCGATGAACGCAATGGCCGACCTCCGCCGCCGGATCGGGTATGTATTCCGAATGCAGTCCGTGGTTGATTGGTTTCCACGTTTTTCCGCCGTCATCAGTACGGAACGCGCCGGCGGCCGAGATTGCGATATATATTCGTCGGGGATCTTGTGGATCGAGCAGAATCGTATGCAGGCACATGCCGCCTGCGCCCGGTTGCCATTTCGGGCCTGTATCGTGTTTTCGAAGACCGGACAATTCGCTCCACGACTTGCCGCCGTCCTTTGATTCAAACAACGCTGCGTCTTCGACGCCGGCATAAACAAGCTCAGGATCATTTACTGACGGTTCCAAATGCCAAACACGCTTGAACTCCCACGGATGCTGAGTGCCGTCATACCACTGATGTGTACCAGGGACACCGTTGTAAACGAATTTATTGCTCTCGCCTTTCGGCATGCCGTCAGGACTTTTTAGTTCCTCCGGGCTGCTTCCGGGCGTGCTCCACGTTTTTCCGCCGTCATCTGAACGCTGGATGATTTGTCCGAACCAACCGCTTGTTTGCGACGCATAAATGCGGTTCGGATCGACTGGCGAACCTTTCACGTGATAAATCTCCCAGCCGGCAAAATGCGGACCGCTGACTTTCCACCGTTTGCGGGCGCCGTCTGCTGTTAGGATGAACGCCCCTTTGCGTGTACCAACCAAAACTCGAACTTTACTCATTGTTTTCTCCATCGTGATTTAATGGTTCGGCACGACGTCCCAACCAAAATAGACTTCTACACTGATAATCTTGTTGTCTTTGATTCGCAGAATTTCTGTGTTGCGTCCCTGCTTTCCATCGGGCTTCGTCATTTCATAAGTAACAACGACTTCATCGTCGTGTTCTATGATCCGCAAAAAATTGAACTTTTGACCCTGCCCCGCTCCAGGCCAGCATCTGGCGAAATATCCAGCGCGATCGAGGCCTACATCGAGCGGACTTGAGAAAACAAAATCGTCAGCAAGATGCTCTTCGAAAAATTTCCGATCCCCGGCAGCAAACGCCTCGTACGATCGCTGCGCCAAACGGCGTGGGCTGATTTTCGGCATAAGCCCTGTCATTCCCGGTTTTCCGCTACCCGTGCCTTGATCAGTTTTTTCACCAGCGCCGCCGGCAACGCGCTATTGGGCGAAAAACGGATAGTGCCCTTGGTAACCTGGAAATCGGCCAGATCGGCCCGGAATTTTTTCAGCATCCTGGAACTACCCGGGTAGAACGAGCAATGATTCGCCCATGCGCCGAAGAAAACCAGCGAACGTCCGTTCAGGCGAAACGCGGGAATTCCATAACTGATGCACTCCTCAACCCCGGGTGCGGCCGTGCGAATCGTCTTGCGAAGTTTCTCGAGAGCGATCCGTTGATCGGCATTTACGCCTGCGAGGTATTCGTCAACGGTTGTCGGCTTCGATTTCATTTCCGTGCGTATGCTTCTTCTAATTTTTTGATGTCGATCTTATCCATTTCCATCATCGCTTTCATGACTCGTCCGGCCTTCTTCGCGTCTTTGTCGTTCAACATGTCGATCAAAACTGTTGGAGTGACCTGCCACGACAGGCCGAATTTGTCTTTGAGCCAGCCACACGCGGATTCCCGTCCGCCACCAGCAATGAGTTTCTCCCAAAAATAGTCCACTTCTTCCTGCGTCTTGCAGTTCACAACGAACGAGACCGATTCAGTGAATTTAAACTGCGGACCACCGTTGAGAGCCGTGAATTTCTGACCTTCGATCTCAAATTCAATCGTCAATACAGATCCCACCGGCCCGCCGGCTGCCTTTGATGAGGCCTCATCGTAGCGGAGAATTCTGCCGACCTTAGAGTTTTTGAAGACCGAGGTGTAAAACTTCACCGCTTCCTCCGCCTGGTTATCGAACCACAAAAACGGCGTAATCTTTTGCATCTCAGTTACTCCTTTCCCGGGATCGGCGGATATTGTTCGAATTTCGGAATCGACGGATCCATTTGGTCCCAAAGTTGCGCGTCTGAAACAAAAATATCCATTTGCGGTTTGAACAGGCTGGGGTCATCCAGGCTGCTGGCCAGGACACCGACAAAGGGAGAATCGCCTTTTTCAAATTCTGCTCCGGTGATGCGGGACCCACATTCGGGACAAAAACCGCGTTTATGTTTTCCGCGCCTGATACTTGGTGTCAGGTTGTAGCGCAGTTGCCCGTGCGTTACTCGAAGCGCACCAGCCGGAACCAGGAATGCGGGGGCGTATCCACTTCCAGTGACATGCTGGCAATCGCGGCAATGGCATTTCAACATCATGATCGGTTCGGTGTTAATTTCGAAGCGAATCGCGCCACAGGCGCACCCGCCGGTGATTGGTATTTTCATGTGTACCTTTTCGTCAGATTCCTATTTCGCATCTGTAGCCGGCTCGATGATTCCAAAAACGTTGCCGGCCGGATCCTCGACATAGGCCAGCCAACCGACATTAGGAATCGCCATTTTCGGTACGCAGACTTTGCCACCGCTTTTTTCGATTTTCTTTATCGCTTCATCGAGCGACGCGACGGCAATCGTGTTTAACGTGCCGGAACTTTGGCCTTCGCGCGGTCGCGTCATTCCACCATTAATTCCTGGATCCTTGTCATGGCCTGTTGTGACAAGCCAATATTCGATTGGACCGCCCTCGAACTTCTGGAACTGCCAACCGAAAACGTTCTGATAAAACGGTTGCACCGCTTTCGGGTCGTCGGTGTAAATTTCAAAGTGAGTCACGCGATTCATACCTAAACCTTATTGGGTTCATTGTTTGAGTATTCGTCATGGCGCCGGACCCAATCCATCGTGAAGTCGAGGTGGTCCTCGTCACGGCCTTTCGGTACAAGATCGAGAAAATTGTAGGCGCCAACAAGAATGTCGAGCCCGCGCGCGTACATGGAATATGTGTGAAAGATGTCACCGTTCTCATTCTTGTAGAAGACGCTCAAGCCGGGAAGCTCATCCATTATGAATTCTCCTTTGCAATAATTGTAATAGGCTTCGTTCTTGTTCTCATCGTCCTTTGTAAAGAAAACGTGATAATCAAAATTGAAATCGTTCCCGTGCGATGAAACCCACTTGAACCGCCAACCCATTCGCCTCCTGTACGCTTCGAGTTTCGGTAGAGGCGCGCGCGAGATGACAGCGAAGGAAACGTCACGATGCGGGAGATGCCAGTTTGCGCCGTCAAAATGATCCGCCAAATACGAGCAACTTTTGCAGCCCTCGTCCCAATCAGGACCAAACATGAAATGATAGGTAATCAATTGACTGCGGCCATTGAAGAGATCGGCGAGTGTTTCCCTGCCCTTCGGTCCAGTGAAAACGTATCGCTTGCCGACTTTAACCCACGGCAGTTCTCTACGATGACGGCTGACTTTATCGCGCAACCGAGTGAGTTCCTTCTCCTGTGTTAGGAGATCCTTGCGGGCGACGAGCCATTCAGCTTCGGACACTACTTTCGCAGAATTAACTTCGTTCCCGTCTATTTTCAGTTCTAATTCCTCGATTTTCATTTTGTCTTGTTTCGTTTGTTTGATGACTGCGATCGGATTGAAAAAAGAATGGTCTCACGGCAGACGCAGACAGTCCGCCTGATGAAGTCGCAAGAACTGCTGCCAGTATCACGCTTGCTACACATAAAAAGCACATACGATCCGTTTAACTTCAATAATTACGACGAACCAAGCAGGACGCTGGGGACACGTCATTCAATATCCAGTCAACGCGAATTAAATAAGACCACTTTGACCTCCCGACCTCTAGCGAATCTGCCCAAAAACCATCTGACCTTCTTGTGAATCGAAACAAAGGCCCGAGGGCAGGCCGTCTCCAGTGGTTATCGTCGACTCGATGGGCGCCGGTCGCCTTGGCCTGCAGGTTCAGGCATTTTTAATTGTACACAGTAAAATCCTGCTTATGTCGCTCTAACGCAAGAAATACTCGCGCGTGAGATATCAATCGAAAGAGCCTAAGCTTCCACGATGGTCTTGAACCCACCGTACAGCATACGCTTCACATCGAAGGGCATCTCCTTCGGCATTTTCGCGAAGCGAGGATCTTTCATGACTTTGGCGTTTACGCGATCGCGATGCTTACGGGACTTGTGGATGATCCACGAAAACACCACGGCCTTTAGCGTAACGAAAGCGACTTTAGGCGTTCACGTTGCGCGAGTTGGTGAAGGCGATGTCAGACTTGTGCAAACTGTGCTTCCGCTCGCAGGTCCGCCGCGATGGGACACTCGCCGGCTACGGGTCTGACTTCCACACCGATGCCGTACGGCAGACCGGGACACTCCCTTGCGATGGCGATCGCCTCGTCGATGGTGGCCACATCGAGAAGAAAATAGCCGCCAATTGCTTCTTTGGATTCGGCAAACGGGCCATCAGACACGACGCGGTCCTTGCCCGACACAATCTTCCCTTCGCGTTCCAGGGGATTTCCGGCCACTGCCTTTCCCTGTTCGGTCAGGCGCTTGAACCACGCCATCCAATTGTCTGTGACTTTTTGCAGTTCTTCCGACGAAAGACCTTTGCGCAGGTCAGTGCCACGAAATAGCAACATGTATCCGGTCTGATTTTGGTTTTGTGTATTCATATTCTTGTTAATAATAATTAGGAATTGTGTGTTGAAAATTCAGGCGTTTGCAAACTGTTCTACTCGCGCCAATTCGCGTGCGCGGACATCGAGCGGACATTCTTCAGCCACGGGTCGGACTTCGATTGAAGTGCCATAAGCAAGCGCAGGGCTGCTTTGGGCAATGGCAATGGCTTCTGCGATCGTTTCCACATCCACCAGCAAAAATCCACCAATGACTTCTTTGGATTCAGCGAAAGGTCCATCCGCGACGATCCGCCCGTCTTTTCCCGAGACGGTCGCGCCATCGCGTTGGAGGGCGTAGCCAGGTTTGGCCTTCCCCTGCGCCATCAATCCTTCGATCCAGGCACTGTTCTGACTGAGGACCTTCTGGATCTCGTCGTGCGAGAGCTCTTCATACCATTCATCGCTGCGGAAAAGCAGCATGTAACCGTTTTGCTTTTGTGTATTCATGTTGATGTGTTTCCGTAGTTTTGAGTTTTTGTTCGTTCGAAAGTACAACGAACCAGGGCTCGAGTTTGGGACAATTATTTCGCATTCGCGCCGCTCTCCCAAATTCCAAACGAGTTGCCCTCGGTGTCCTGGCAAATAGCGAAATAACCCATCTGTGGCACCGCTGTTTTTGCCATGCAGATTTTGCCACCGAGTTTTTCGATCTTTTTCGAGAATTCGGCCACTGAATCCACGCTGACATAGTTAACAATCGGTTCTTGCGCGTGTTTGCGCCCCTTTAGCGCGCCATCCGGAGTGTCGTCGGCGCCACCGTGTCGATGTGCCAATAATCGCCTCCCCCTGGGAATGGATTAATCTTCCAGCCAAACAAATTGCTATAGAACGCCTTCGCGCGTTCTGGATTGTCGGATGGAATTTCAAACCAAACCATGCTTGCTGCTTGTTTGCTCTCTGATTTGCTCATGTTTTCATTTCTATGGGTGTGTGATTTTGAGATATGACGAGCGGGCGGGTCGATTTAGGACAGCAATTTTGAAATCTCTTTGGGTTCTTCGGTTCCCTGTCAACGTCAGCTCGTACAGGCTTGCAACCGCTTTAAAAGAAAGGCTCGT
>DATBEX010000058.1:0-9065 GCA_036558805.1 Candidatus Udaeobacter sp. | reverse complement strand
CGGTGTGACGCTTGGTGTTGGACTTGGTGTCCCAGTTGGAGTAGCGGTCGCCGTTGGCGTCGCTGTAGGCGTGGCGGTCGGGGTTGCCGTGGCAGTAGCCGTAGCTGTAGGGGTCGGAGTCGGATCTGGAGTCGCCGTAGGCGTAGCTGTGACTGTTGCGGTTGCTGTAGGTGTCGCAGTTGGAGTTGCCGTAGGCGTAGCTGTCGGTGTAACTGTTGGAGTCGGATCCGGAGTCGCTGTAGGAGTAGCTGTCGCAGTGGCTGTAGGACTAGCTGTTGGATGGGGCGTCGGTGTAGGATGCGGAGGTCGCGGAGTCGGAGTTGGATCGGGAATAGGTGTTGGAGGCGGAGTTGTTGTTGGAGTCGGACTGGGTGGAGTTGGTGTTGGTGTTGGTGTTGGAGGCGGGGGGGTGGGTACCGGCGTACAACATATTTTGACCGTGAATCGAATTACGTACCACGGGTCTTTGAAAAAGATCGTGGTCCGCGTCCAGCAAAAGCAGTAGCCACCAATCGACGTTTCTCCTGACCAATTTCCGCTTCCTCCCCCGCCGCCAGTCAAACCGGCAGGAAAATGCCAGAATGCGGCATTCTTAGCGGCTTGTGGCCACCATGAGTTAGCTATTGCTGCCTTCAGACCGCGAACATTCTTTTGAATTGCGGCGTCAAAGTCAGTTCCTTCTGTGATCGACACACTGCCAAGCGCTCCCGGTGGCAACTTAGAGAGGAGTTCATGCGCGTACTGTGCTGCCTTTCCTTGTATTTGTGCCGCGCCGATGAGCTCCTTCGAGCGATGGTTGCCGTGTTTCTTTCTCTTATTATGTTTTGCCGCTTCCAGCGGGGTGAACGGCACCAAGGCCATTACAATCGCCAATACCGCTGCTATGTGTCTTACAAACCTATTCTTCATTGTCTCGGATAAAGGGGGGGCTCTGCATCCGCGATGCGGTTACAGCTGATGTTTTAATGGCTTAGGTCTTTATCCGGAAACAGCTGGATCAGGTTTCGAAAAAAACTCCGTGTGTTATCAGATCTTGTTATCTAATGGCCCAGTCTTGTTACTGGCTCGATGTAGTTCTTCTAATTAAGAACAGCGACTAGCATTCCCGAGCTCGGGCCGCTTCCTACGCTTCTTTTCTGGGCTCACGCTTAGGCGGGAACCTTTGCTTGGAGGAGCCGATAGTGGAATCACCAGGATCGACGGTGCCGTAATTAGTTTCCAGGCATAACTCTAACGCACGCGAATTTAAGGGTCTGCGCCCTGACACCGATCACGTCTTAGGTCTTTATCCGGAAACGACGGTGCAAAGTTCCCAGGATGTTTTGATCTCTTCTTAAAAGGCATGCCCGGACTCGTTTGAGGTCTTGTCAGCTTTTTATTAGGAAGCGACAGGAGATAGTTGTCGGACACCTAAAATTTCCGACTTCGCCGATTGACGCACGGACATCAATCGGCGCTGCGTGGGATCAGTGATTCTGGCGGCAACGGAGACTGCCGGCGAATTATTGCGTGCCGTTAGCCGGATCACAGATTCCAGCCATGGAGCTCTAGTGTGGAACTCCAAACGGATAAATTAGACGCGATTGCGGGAACGTTTGTGTCGATCTTTGAATGTAAGCTCGGCGACGCCCGATTTATCGAGCTCGCCCAGGCCTTCGGCGGCCATCCGATCATATTGCTTCTTGGTAGCTTGCGCTAGCGGTAGGTCGAGGCCAAGAGTGCGGGCGAGCTCCAGGGCGATCCCGCTGTCTTTGGCAGCATGCGCAGCAGAGAAAAAGCAGCTGTGCTCGCGATTCTGCATGTCTTCGCCATCGGTTTCGAGCACGCGAGACGCGGCCCCAGTCTGCGAGAAAACCTTCCTTAGCATTTCCAAATCCACACCAAGCGCTGCGCCCAGGGCCAGTCCCTCAGCTAGCCCCGCAGTGTTGATGTTCATCACCATATTGATGAGCGCCTTCACCTTTGCGGCTTCGCCCGCCTTACCGATAAAGCGAACTTCCGAAGCAAGTTCCTTCAAAATCGGTTCTGCTTTGCGGAATGCATCCTCTGTTCCGCCACACATTAGATAAAGCTTGCCCTCGCGCGCCTGAGGAATACTCGATGCCATACACGCTTCAAGCGTTTGTGCTCCCGCTTGCTGCGCCAGTTTTTCAACCTCAACATGCACTTGAGGCGAGATCGTTGCGCAATTAATGAAAAGTTTGCCTCGTGCGTTAACGAGCAAATTGTCGCCGCTCCCCGCGAAGATATTTCGCATTGCGGCATCGTCCGTTACGACGGTAAAAATCACGTCAGATTCAGCCGCTACTTCCGACAGATCTTGAGCAGCTGCGCAACCGAGCTCCGCGGCAAGTGCCGTAGCGGCCGCGCGATTCGTATCATAAACGACTGTGACGTGAAATTGTCGATCCTTCAATCTGCACGCCATGTTCGCGCCCATTCTACCGACTCCAACAAAACCGATATTCATGAGGAACTGTTCTCTTTACCGATGCCTTGAGACTTAAGTGTCGACGTTCAAACCTTGCCGGCGAAAAACGGATTATGCACCTTCTCCTCGCTCACCGTCGTCATTGGACCATGCCCGGGGCAAATGATCGTGTCGTCGGGCAATGTCAGGACTTTCTCCAGATTATTTCGCAACGCGTCCTGGTAGGAGACATTTCCACCACCCATTGATCCGGAGAAAAGCGAATCGCCCACGATCGCGATTGGGTTCGCGAGACCTGTCACCACATATGTCATTCCCCCCTGGGAATGGCCCCAGGTCAGTAGCGTATTGATTTCCAGATGTCCGAGATGGAAATCTTTTCCTTCATCGATTGGCTCCGCCCCGGCGACGGGCTCGCGAGCAGGGGCAAAAACGTCCGCACCGGTTTCCTCGCGCAGCCGCGGCAGGTCCGCGACGTGGTCCGGATGCGCATGGGTAAGAAGAATCAGTTGCACGTCCAATTTGTGGCGATTGGCAAAACGCACGATTTCGCTGCTATCAGCGCCGGTATCGAATGCCGCCGCAACGTGGCTGGCCGGGTCCCAGACCAGATAGGCGTTCACCATCATATCGTGATAACGCGTGTTGAATTGAGCGAAACCGTCCCGCTCCTTGATTCTTTCCGGATGCCATTCGCCTTTCGCCAACTCGCAAAGCGGGTCCGTGGCAAGACCAAGCACGGGAGCCACGCGTAGCAGCGCCTGCTCATCGACATCGCCTTCGCGCAGTTTGCGGATCATTTGCAATTCGACGCCTGCCTTTTTTGCCAGTTCGGAATCAGAAATTCCCAATCCGCGCTGCGCCTTTCCCACGATGTCACTCGCGTTGTCTTCAAGAGGGATCATGTTCTGTGCACGAAATTCTGTCTGTTAAATGTAAATCGAGTTTGCTCCTTGAATGACGCGCAAATCACTAATCTGATTTCCTACCAATCTCTCAACCGACGCGGCAACACGAGCAACCGAGAATCGCGTGCCGGTCTCTTTTTCTATCGACGTCATTACAACGTTATTAATGCCGCAGGGAACGATGCGACTAAAAGGTGAAAGATCGCCGCACACATTCAGGGCGAACCCGTGCATGCTGATCCAGTGACGAACCCCTACGCCAATCGAAGCAATCTTGCGGTCACCGACCCAGACTCCCGTAAGCGATTCGCGCCTTGAAGCGGCGATCCCGTGTTCTCCCAGGAAATCAATGAGTAATTGTTCGAGCCAGCGCAAATATTTGTGTAAATCCTGGCTGCATCGGCGCAGATCGATTATGGGATAACCTATTAGCTGACCCGGACCGTGATAAGTTGCCTGCCCGCCGCGGTTGATGACGAAAACGGGATGCGGCAAAGGCCCGGCGCCAGGTTCGCCACGGCGAATCGGCGCCTGGGCAGACAAGCTCGATTGATCCGGGGTCCGCCCGATGGTGTAAACCGGTTCGTGCTCGAGCAAAAGGAATTGGTCTTCTAACGACCTGTCGTTCCGCTTCTTCAACACCACTTCTTCCTGCAAGGCCAGCGCGTCGGAGAAATTCATTCTGCCCAGCCAACGCAGTCGAATATCAACAATCGTTGCGTTCATATCCGCGTTGCTCCCGGCATACCCAGACTCGTGACTTCCTGTGAGCGCAAGTGCGTGAGCCCGATCGCCAACGCATCGGCTGAATCAGCGTCCGGCGTTTCTGTCAAACCAAGAAGCGCGCGCACCATGAACGCCACCTGATTTTTGCCGGCACCGCCGCGCCCAACGGTGGATTGTTTGATCCGTTTCGGTGAATATTCGAAAACTGGTAGCCCGTTTTCGGCGGCAGCCAGGATGGCAGCGCCTCGCGCGGCTCCAAGAAGAATCGCGGTCTTGTAGCTTTGCACATAAATGACCGATTCGAGAGCGCAACAATCCGGTGCGTATTCTCGAATGAGCTCAACCAAGCGATCGCGAATCGCAACCAGACACGACGAAGAATTCAGCGAGCGGACATTGTGGATCGTCCCGAAATAAACAGAACGCGGCTTCCCACCGTTTGCATCGACAATCGCGACACCGGTGTTGCGCAGGGAAGCGTCAACAGCGATCACGCGCATTATCGGTAATCTTAAAATCGACCGGCTTGGGTTCAACCCCGAAAGCGTTCGGGGTAAACATGGAATCGACAAATTCCCAAACAAACGTTTTACTCGCGGCAACGTTGAACCCTTTCCATAAACGAGCCAGGAACAAAAAGTTAATCAGCTCTGTTGCCACGGTTGCGAGCATGATCGCAATTCTTTCATACGCCCCTTCATCATTCGCGACGACGAAAGGTTTGAGTCAAATTGTGACGCCGGATTTGCAACCAGAGGGGGATCTCTCGCTGAGTCTCCAGATTCAAGACAAGCGGATTGCCAACCCGTACGAGTTGCAAGCTGAGCTGGGCCTCACCAAATGGGCGGAGGTAGCAGTATTTCGCGGATTTCAACCGGACGATTGGATCTTCGGGACCGAGATCGGGTTGTTAACGAAAGAGCCTTTTCTTCTATCGACTGGGTTCGTGAATTGGTCGCCTCACCTGAACGTCGATCCGCAACCGTACATCTTGGGTGGATATTACACCGAGCATCACAAGCTGATCGCCGGAGCCATTTATGCAGGTTCCAAAACTGAAGCCATCCTCGGTTATGCCTACGACTTCAACCCGACCTGGCGATTACAATTCGATTGGCAAAGCGGATCTGAAAACTCATCAACGGTCGGTTTCACCTGCAACGTCACACGCGATTTCCAGTTCAATCCAGCGATCTATTTCAGCAACGACGATCTGAGTCGCGTCATGGGCTACATTGTGTTCACCTACACGTTCCACTTATGGGGTGACAAAAATGAAAACCAGCCGGCGCCGGCAAAAAATGTCGGGCACGTCGCCGGTGCGAAATGACACCTGAAAAATCGAGATCTTTGCGCAGTCGCGTCAGCGCCGGTTTGCTCATGTTCCGGCGTACGAACAATCAACTCGAATTTCTGCTCGCGCATCCCGGCGGACCGCTCTTCGCTCACAAAGACGACGGCATATGGACAATCCCAAAGGGCGAGGCCGCTTCGGGAGAAGATCTGCTGACACGCGCTCAGATTGAATTTGAAGAGGAAGTCGGTTTCCGGCCCGAAGGCGTCGTGGACTGGATTGGGCTCGGGTGGATACAGCAAAAGGGCGGCAAGATCGTGCACGGATGGGCGTTCGAAGGCGATTTGCCAGAAAGATTCGAAGTGAAATCGAACTTGTTTGAAATGGAATGGCCGCCGCGTTCCGGCAAGCACAAGACGTTTCCAGAGGTTGACCAAGCGCGTTTTTTTTCTGACAAAGTTGCCAGACGCAAAATCAAATCGACACAGGTACCTTTTCTTGACCGTCTACGCGCCGCGATCAAAAGCTGATCATTCGGTGGACACCGATCCGTTCTATTCGCAGGCGACGATGGTATGATTATGAAGTCTCAGCCTGGTACTGAACAGTCTGTCAGCTTCGCTTCCTGGACCAAACGTCTTTCCAGTCTTTGGACCACCGAGAATATCAAGGTTGTCAGACGTGTGATCGTCTCTGTGATCGGAGCGACCGTCCTCCTGTTCGGCGTTGCGCTGCTGGTTTTGCCAGGACCAGCATTCATCGTTATTCCTCTAGGGCTGGCTATTCTTGCTTCGGAATACGCCTGGGCGCGCCGTTGGCTGAAAAAAGTTCGTCAAATGGCAAGCAATGTTGTTTCGGGTCGCAAGGACATGCCACCCGGAGATACTCGTGCTTAGTTAACGCGAGTGGACCGCGGTTAATCAAAACTTTCGTGGAAAACGACGACGACTCGATCACCGCAAGGCCAGACGTTTCCGGTTCCGCGCGAGGCGTTGGTTCAGACCCGGACGACGAAGTCTTTCTCGAAGGACCACGTTCGCGTTTCGAAGAGTTTTTCACCCTGTTGAAGGTGATGCGCGATTTTCTCCGCGGATTTCGCACACTCCACTTTGTTGGTCCGTGCGTGACCGTTTTTGGTTCGGCCAGAATCAGGCCCGGCGATCCGCATTATGAGTTAACGAGACAAATGGGCGCGGCGATTGCGCACCTCGGATTCACTGTCATAACTGGCGGCGGCCCTGGCATCATGGAGGCGGCAAACCGCGGTGCGAAGGAAGCAGGCGGCCGCTCCGTCGGTTGCACCATCGAGTTGCCCTCCGAGCAACCCACCAATGCCTATCTCGACCGCTGCGTACGGATGCATTATTTCTTCGCCCGCAAAACGCTCCTCGTTAAGTACTCTTACGCGTTCGTTGTAATGCCCGGCGGCGCCGGCACACTCGATGAATTGTTTGAAGCACTCACTCTGATTCAAACCGGGAAAATCAAGAATTTCCCGATTGTGATCATGGGCACGGATTATTGGAAAGAACTGCTCCATTTCATCGAAACGATGGCGCAGCGAGGCATGATTGCCGCTAAGGACCTAAGCCTGATCTATGCCACGGACTCAGTGGCAGAAGCCGTCGCGCATATTGAAAGCCACGCGATCGAACCGTTCGGACTCAAACGCGTTCCGCACCCGCGACACCATTTCCCATGGCTGGGCGAACGCGGCTTGTAACCGTGTTAATCAGGTATTGCTAATTAAAGCTCAATCGCCTTAAGCGGTTTCTTTGCCTCCTTTCCAAATATGTAAAATATTGGGAACTTTCGCCCTGCTGTTTCCGTAGAAGTCAGCGTGAACCTGATTCCGCCCCCGAGACCAGTGTGTCCGCAGATACGAATCCGCCTGCGGTTGGCCGGCGAAGCAACCAACAAGCCTGGCGCGGATCCGGAACCCAAGCCCACCCCTGAGTCAGCGGTAATACGTTATCGCGCGGGGTTTCAACGGGACTGCACGCAAATGATAGAGCTTCTGTGAAGGCCTCCTCACGACTAACGCGGAGTAGGTAGCAGCGATTGACCTCGATCGCCCGGTCGGTTCGGGTGAACCGCCCTGCCTGTTTTTGTTGGTTTGGTGCCCTTACGGCGCAAGACGGTCGGTAAGCGTGTCAGTATGATAATCGGCGTGGTCACGCAGACGCAGCCACGGACTATCCTTTTTAGTCGTGTCGGCGATGCCGTTCTTCTGATCCTTGGCAAAGTCTTCCCATGAATTGTAGCGAGCGATACTTAGGAACGTCCAGGGACCGCCTTCGAGGTGCTGCATTAACACGTTGCCCGCAGTTGTGTCAGTTGCCACACTTAGCGCTTCGCCAAGCACCTTTTCCAGTTGCTCACGATGACCCGGAGCTGGGCGATAGTAGGAGACGGAATAGACCGAGCCCGCAGTCTTCGATACTGAGCCAGCGTCAATACCCATGCCCTTAGTGAACTCCTCCCAGGACGGACCGTTCACGAACGTATCGTTATGCCACGCGCTCAAGTCGCGTTTGTCTGGAGGTACAGCCGCACCGACAGCGTCCACGGTCGCTTTGGGTCCAAGATGTGTAATCACAACGTAATCCCAGGCGTCGCCACTTTGATGGCGAAGCACGATAAAATGTTCCGGCATTGGGGCTTTGGGATCAGGCGTCTTAAGCCAGGCCCCCAACTGAACCGCTTTGCCGAGAGCGGCCTTGGTGAAATGGACATGATAAACGTCCGTGCGTTTGCCGGCTCCGGCAATTTTCTGAGTCGCAAACGAGCTTGATGTGCCTTGAGCCTGAACAAACGTCGCAGGCAAGAGGGCCAACAATGTGATAGTGAGAATACGTGTCACTGATTTCATGACTATTTTTGGAGTTGGTGATGGTAGGTGTATTAAAGGGTGGAAATATTGGACTTTAGCCGTAGATGCGCTGGCCGCTCGCGAAGCCAAACTCTGGAGGTGACATCAGTTATGTGTGAAAGTCGCTGTCTCTGTAATAGGTCCGTTCATGGTGATTGAAGCAGGGTTATTCGTGCCAGAGTAAGAACCGCTACCCGTGCCGGTCCAATTAGTAAAATGGTAATGGTTAGCCGGCGTTGCACGAATCGAAACAGCTGTTCCGCTATCTCTCCATCCACTTGGGGGACTGACCTGGCCAACGGAAATTACGCGGTCCATTGTCAGGTAATATTGCGTCCTAAATGTCGCCGTATAGGTCTTGTTCGTCGTGGGAGCAACGACGTGAGAGATAGCTCCGCCACCGCTCCAGTTTTGCCAGACATACTGTATCCCTGCACCGCCGCTCTGCGGAGAAGTTGTGGCAATCGTGTGACTCGAACCCGACAGCCAGGAAAACGTTTGTGTCGAATTGTAGGTAGTACCGTCCACGCTGAACGCCAGACCTGCGGGATTCGTTTGGACAGTTACCTGAACGAGGTCCTCAGTAAAAGTTGCGGTCTCTGTAATAGGTCCGTTCATAGTGATTGAAGCTGGGTTGTTGGTCCCAGAGTAAGAACCGGCGCCGGTGCCCGTCCAATTGGTGAAATGGTAATGGTTAGCCGGGTTAGCACGAATCGAGACAGCTGTTCCGCTATTTCTCCATCCACTCGCAGGAGTCACCGTGCCACCAGTCCCCTGGGCCATCGTCAGGTAATATTGCGTCCTGAAGGTCGCCGTATAAGTCTTGTTCGTTGT
>DATBEX010000057.1:0-2843 GCA_036558805.1 Candidatus Udaeobacter sp. | reverse complement strand
TTCGCTCAAGGCTCTCGTTTTGGTGGGGAAAGTCTCGCGGAAATCTATGCCAATCCAATCATCGCAAAGAAGGTGGTCTTCAATTTGATGGATGGCCTTATCGCGCAATATGCTGGTGGCCCGCAGCCTCAACCGAACTACGCGATCCATCATGCCACGCTGTATGCGAGCAAGGACCCGGTGGCTTTGGACGCCACGGCATTGAAATATTTTGAGCAATGGCGGGCGCGCGGCAGTCTCCCTCCGCTCGCTCCATTGGCGGCCTATGTCAGCTATGCCAGCCAGATTGGCCTCGGCAACGCAGCGCCCAATCGGATCGAGGTAAAAAACATCGGAAGATGAATTCTGATGTTGTAGCCGGAGTCGATGACCCCGGCCATCGAACGCAGCTGTTGCAAACCGTCGTCCTGCGCTCGGTCTCCCGGTCATTTTACCTTTCGATACGATTTTTGCCGGTGCAATTGCGCCGGCCAATTGCGCTTGCATATCTGCTTGCGCGAACAACGGACACCGTCGCCGACACAACTGAAATTCCCGCGACCGTGCGGATGGAGACGTTGAAAATGCTTTCAGACGGGATACAAGGCAAAACTTCGCGAGAAACGGTTGTCAATCAGGTGTCTTCGTTCGTACCGTCGCAAAAGAATGCGCCAGAGCGAGCGCTCCTGGATTCGTTGCACGACTGTTTGGTGTGGCTTGAACAAACCAGTGGAGCAGATCGCGATGATATTCGCGCTGTGCTTGAGAAAATCACGCAGGGCCAGTTGCTCGATTTACACCGATTCGATGATCCCTCACAAATGCGCGCGCTTCAGACAGCGGCCGATCTGGATGAGTACACATATCTGGTCGCAGGATGTGTAGGCGAATTTTGGACACGACTTTGTTTTCGGCATCTCCGGGGCTTCGCCGGGTTGAACCCAGATGATATGCTTTCGCTCGGACGCCGTTATGGCATGGGGCTTCAATTGATTAATGTTCTGCGCGACGCCGGTGCCGATCTGAGAGCGGGTCGATGTTATTTTCCAGAAGACGAACTTCGTACGGTAGAGCTGACTCCGGCGCAGATTTTGTCCAAGCCGGACCGTTTCCAACCGATTTATCTTCAATGGATGGAAAAAGCGCAGGATGGTTTGGACTGTGGGATGCGATACTCACGTGCGATCCAAAACCGGCGGGTGCGCGCTGCGACGGTTTTGCCAGCATTAATTGGGGTGCGAACCCTTGCGCTGTTACGTCAAGCCGGCGGCGGAGCGCTGAATAGTACCATCAAAATTCCACGCGACGAAGTGCGCGCGATGATCGTGTCGCTGGCCATTACGTTTGCATCGCGTGCAAAGATCGAAGCAGTTTTCGAACGAGCGAAACGGTAGGGGTGATCTGTGACCGCCGAATGTGACCGGTCAATGATGCCGCGCGCTGCCTGCCTCGCCCCGGTTGCGGGGAGAGGACTGAGGTGAGGGGCTTTCGGAAATGCCTTCGCGCAAGACGCATTGATCGTTAGGATGAATGTTTGTGAACCGCGCTCGATTGCTGCGAAGAAGAGCAACGGAGCCTGAACGTATTCTTTGGCGACACTTGCGGAATCGAAATTTCGCCGGGTACAAATTTCGGCGGCAACATCCGTTCAACGGTTATGTCCTGGATTTCGATTGCCCGAGCGCAAAGCTTGCGGTCGAATTAGACGGCGGAGGACATAACTACCGTGCAGGTCAAACACAGAATCGACGACGGTCGGAATTTCTGACTGGCCATGGTCTTATCGTGTTGCGCTTCTGGAATCATCAGGTTCGTCAAGAACTCGATAGCGTGTTGCGGGCAATCTGGTTCGCTCTGGAAAAGCGACAGAAAAACAATCCCGCACCTTAATTCTCTCCCTTTAGGAAAGGGAGAGGCGCGGCCAACGCATGTTCTACCGTCTTTTGGCACGCCATTCTCGCTGCGGAGCTACAGAAAATAATTCCGCTGTTTTTCGCTGATTGGTTTTTCGAGTCGCTCAAGCACTTGCATCATGTCTTCCCAGACTTTGCGTTTCTCAGAGGGTGACTGGTTACGTAGCAGGTAGGCTGGATGATACGTGATCATTAGCGGCGTGCCGTTGTAAGAATGCCAGCGTCCACGCAATTCTCGCATCGTGCCACGCGCGCCGAGCAGACCTTCCACTGCAACTGCGCCGAGCGCGACTAGCACTTTCGGTTGAATAATGTCGATCTGCTCGACGAGGTAAGGACGGCACGTTTGCATCTCTGCCGGGGTCGGTGCGCGGTTCCCAAAAGAACCCGCGGGCATGTCCGGCCGGCATTTAAGGATGTTTGCGATGTAAACGTCCTCCCGCGCGAAGCCCATCGTCTTGATGATTCTTGTTAGCAATTGCCCGGCACGGCCGACAAATGGTTCACCCTGTTGATCCTCATCCGCGCCAGGTGCTTCGCCGATAAACATGATTTCGGCTTCAGGATTGCCAACTCCGAAGACAGTTTGGGTCCGGGTCCGGACGAGGTGCGCGCACTTTGTGCAACCAGAAACACGTTCGCCCACGGACGCGAGACTCTGTGCCTTGTGCGATGTTGTTCCGTGCACCTGTAGTATCGGGACTGATTTCAGCCCTTGCCGGCCAGAATCGGCTACAGAGTATGCGGATCGTAATTGCTCAAGCGCGTTTCTCGACGCGCGGGGGGCGCGGTCAGTTGTCTCTCGAATCTTTTCCAGCTCGGCAATGACAAGTTGAAGAGCCGGCTGGATCATCAGGACGATCATGCAAAATCCGGCGGACAACTGCAATTGTTTTGTGATGAAAAGAGTTTCAACTTCCGACTTAAATGAGAAGAGATTGTAGTCGCGGG
>DATBEX010000056.1:0-21334 GCA_036558805.1 Candidatus Udaeobacter sp. | reverse complement strand
GATCTCGCTCTGAGGCGGCAGTTCGTTTGCGAGAATGCGCGCGTCTCGCTCGATAGGCGTTCGATAACGCGGATCCTCGCTATGAATATCGACCGCTGAGAATTCACGCAGGTCATCGAGACGGATTCGCGTACTAACGTCGACCAGTCCACGAGTAGGCGTAATCACCAACACCCCGGCAATCCCGCGTACGGGCCGCGCAAACGCAGTCGCGTACGCGAGCTTGCCACGAAAGTAGAGGCCGCTGAGAAAAGTGAATACTTCCGCAATTGGCGCTCCTCGTTTGCTGCGCAATCTTCGAGCGAGTTCGAACTGCGCCCTGTCCCTTAGGATCATCCGCGCTCGTTCACCACCGGCATAAGCAGGCGAGAGAAGGAAAATGCGGGGATGCGCGCTCTTGTGCATGGATGGCAATTTCCCGACTCAAGCCGTCCAGAGCAAGCTGGTCAATCCGCGCACCCTTGCTAACGAGCGGGAGCCTACCCCGCTTCGATCTTGCTTTTTGCCTGTGGGATGGAAAATAATGCGGCCATGCGTTGGGCCTCGTCTATCAAACCTCGCACAAGTAACGGTGAAAACGGAGACGATAATCATCATTCCTTAGGCGACCCCTGCCCCGATTTCTTGTGCGTGGGCGCCCAAAAGGGCGGGACCTCGTGGCTTTATCGGCAGCTTGACCGACACCCTGATTTCTGGATGCCGCCAGTAAAGGAGCTGCACTATTTCAATAGTCTAAACAGAACAAAACGGTTCCATCCGCCACGTTGCAAAGACCAGCGCGATACCTCCTTTCTGGACAGCATGAAAAGCCTGAGTGCCCTCTCCTACATTGACCTGGAGAATTATGGCCGGTTATTCAAGCACAAGGGACCGCTTGTGTCCGGCGATATCTCGCCAGCCTATTCGACAGTGGGCGATGAGATCATTCAGCGAGTTGTCAATTCTTTTCCAAATTTGAAGGTGATCTTTCTGGCTCGCGATCCCGTCGAGAGAGCATGGTCACAATTGTCCATGGGCGTTCGTCTCGGAATGATCAGTCCGTTTGACACGACCGATGCCGACGAAGTGGTTCGAAACCTGCTGAATCCCGGAGTGCTTTTGCGCTCACATCCCAGCAAAATCGTTGCGCGTTGGAAACGGTACGTTCGCCCCGAACTTTTCCGGATCTACTTTTTTGACGATCTTGAGAAAGATCCTGTTGGGCTGCGCCGTTCGATCCTTCTGTTTTTAGGTGCCGATCCGAACAAGTCGAGTGGCCACTTGAATGCGAACGACAACCAGGACGCCGGGAAGGACAAAGTTCGGTTCACCGATAAAGTGCGGTCGAGGGTAGCTCGGTTTTTTGAGCAGGAATTGAAAGCGTGCGCTGAAGAACTGGGCGGACCGGCGAAACAATGGCCGGCACGATATGGTTTTTCATTGCTTATCTTTTTCTGTGAGCTGGCCGACTATCTTGATTTCGGTTTCTGGTGCGATTGGGCCGCCTGAGGTACAGACGGCGGGCTGCATCAGTCCGACGTTGTCTCATTTAAGGAGTCTGGCAGGAAAATAATGCTGACGTGAAATGGGCTTGGCCATTCAGCGCTCGCGGCAGCGACGATAAACACGAGCAAGGGAACAAGTCGCCCGCTTGTGTTGGAGGGCCCAACTTTTTATGCGTCGGAGCCCACAAAGCAGGAAGTACCTGGCTCTATCAGCAACTCGATTCGCATCCCGATTTCTGGATGCCTCCCGTAAAGGAACTGCATTACTTCGACCAACTAAGCAGGGTTCAACGCGCATCACCCTCTCGCTGCAGAGACGAGCGCGATCTTCGATTTCTGGAGATGCTCAAAGGCCTTAGCGCTGAACCGCGTATTGACCTTGAAAATTACGGACGACTGTTTGAACCCAAGGGATCGCAGATTTCGGGCGATATTTCACCAAACTACTCGACGCTCACTGATGAAGTCATTCAGCAAATCGTCGGCTACTTCCCAAACCTATTGGTGATCCTTCTGGCGCGTGATCCCGTCGAGCGAATGTGGTCGCACTTATCCATGGAAGTGAATTATCGCCAAGTCGAGCCATTTGACGCGACAAATATCGACGAAGTCAATCGGCATTTGTCCCGGAGAGGGTTGCTTTTGCGGTCGTTTCCGAGTGTCGTTGTCGCGCGATGGAAACGCCACGTCCATCCAAAGCAGTTTCGGGTTTATTTCTTTGATGACCTGCAAAGTAATCCCGGCGAACTGCGGTGCTCCATTATTCGCTTCCTGGGAGCTGATCCAGAGAAACCAGGGAGCCGATTAACGGCGGACTACAATACTTGGGCCAGGATGGAAAAGCTTCCGCTTACAAATAAGGTACGGGCGCACCTCGCTCAGTTCTTTAAGAAAGAATTGAAGACCTGCGCAGCGAGGCTGGGCGGACCAGCCAGAAATTGGCCGGCACGATATGGTTTTTGACAGCCTTTAGTTTCCTGTCAGGCGCGCTTCTGCAAGATCGAGATCGCGCTGAATGCGCCGCAACGCGTCATCATTAATCACACGTTCGTTTCGTAACCGGATGATGGTTTGCCTTTCGACACGAAGCGCCTGGCGTTGCAAACGCTGATATTGCGGTGTGGCGATTTCGCCGCGGCAATCGTCGGGGTTCTCAGCACAAAGTTGCAGTTGTCCCAAGCGTTCGTCGTACTCGGCGCGCAAACGATCCACGGTGTCAGCCGAAAATTTGCCGCCGCCGCGAAGATTTTCAATCAACTCGATTGCGGCCTCGTTTGCTTTTAGCCGTGCGGTTCTCTCTTCGTCATCCGTTGAATGATCCTCCTTGATGCAAAGGTTTTGGATTACAATCGGAAGCGTCAGGCCCTGGAACAACAGGGTCACCAAAATGACAGAAAAGGTCAGAAACAAAATGTAGTTTCTGCCGGGGAACAGGCTGCCGTCCGGTAAGATAAAGGGAAGCGCAAACGCAGCCGCCAGAGAGACGACTCCGCGCATTCCCGACCAGGCCATGACCGCCACATTTTGCCATTCTGGGAAAGGCTCACGCCGACGCCCTCCCTTGTGCAGGAGAAAAGACAAATACGCACCCGGAAAAACCCAAGCGATTCGCACGAGCACAACCACAGCGCTGACGAGAAGGGCATTCTGAATAGGAGAAAGAAGGGACTCGCCTTTGAGCGATCTCAGGATTTCCGGCAGTTGCAGACCGATACTAGTGAAAACAAAACCGTTCAGAAGGAACACCACGATTTCCCAGAAGGCGAACGCCTCCAAACGATAGCGCGCAGTCACAATTAATGGGGAGTACCAGCCAATATAAATTCCGGCGGCAACCACAGCCAGGACGCCCGAAGCGTGCATGCGCTCTGCCGGCAAATACGCAAGAAATGGCGTTAGCAACGAAATCGTGATTTGCACCGGTGGATCGTTGAGATGTCGCTGCACCCATCGAATCGCCGCGCCGACGAGCAACCCAAAACCGATTCCGCCCGCTGCGGCCCAAATAAAATGTAACGATGCCTGTCCCAACGAGAATTTGCCTGTCACCAAGGCCGCGACTGCAAACTGTAACGCCACGAGCGCAGTCGCATCGTTCAACAAGCTCTCACCTTCCAGAATGCTCACGATCCGGTGCGGCACTGCCAGACGGTGAATCACACTCGTAGCAGCGACCGCATCGGGAGGAGAAACGATTGCGCCCAGAGCAAACGCCGCCGCCCACGGCAGCGACGGAATCAGCGCGTGCGCCACGCAAGCGACTACGATCATCGTGAAAAGCACCAAGCCAATGGCCAGCATCACTATTGGCCGGAGGTCTCGCCGAAAATCGCGCCACGAAGTGAACAGCGCCGCGGGATAAAGGAGAGGCGGCAAAAAAAAATAGAAAACGATGTTCGGATCCAGTTTCACCTCCGGCAGGCGCGGAACGAAACTCAAACCCAACCCTACGAGCACCAGGACGATTGGGTACGGTAGCGCGATCTTGCGCGCGATGAGAACCGACGCCACGACGATCGTGAATAGAAAAACGATGATTTCCGCTTGGTGCATGAACAGACCGGTAAATTCGTGAAGGCCAAGTCAGCCGGATGAACGATACCGTAATCAACCACGGTCAGCGACCGCAGCTGCTGCCTTTGCCCGTGCGCGATTAGCTTGAAGTTCAACCAGATGTTTTTCTGACCAGAGACAAAGGGCGTGCAGCGGTTCGATCAACGTTCGGCCCAACCGCGTGAGAGAGTATTCCACTTTCGGCGGCACAACCGGATGAACAATGCGTTGCACAAGGCCGTCACGCTCGAGGCTGCGCAACGTCTGCGTCAGCATTTTTTGCGAAATTCCACCGATCTCGCGCTGCAGCGCGGCATACCGCATTGTCCCACGCGCGAGAATCTGGATGATAAGCGCTGTCCACTTGTCGGCAATTCGATCAAGCACAAGCCGGGATGGACACTGCGCATCCATGACGGAAGGGGCGGAAGGCACTTTTGCCACGCTCGTGTGTAAAATAATTCCCATCGACGCGCAAGTAGAGAGTAACATCCAAAAAAGTATATATAGGCTGAAACAATGTGTAGTTGACTGTTGGTTTGGTGGCCCGAAATTTGACTATGACAATTGATTCTTTTACGAAAGAAAACTCTGTCCCCGCGGATTTTCTCCTGAGCGAGACGCATTCCGGTGCTCCATCGCCGATAGATGGGGACACCGGCGTGGCCGCAGCAGGTCAGGACGATTCGGCGCTGCTCGACGCCTATTCGCGCACCGTAGTGAGTGCGGTCGCACGAGTTGCCCCGGCCGTTGTAAACATCGATGTCAAACAACGCATCGATCTCCAGCGGGGCACGCGCGAACTCAGCGGCAACGGCTCAGGTTTCATCATCACGCCGGACGGATTCATTCTCACCAATAGTCACGTCGTTCACACGGCGAATTCCATCAGTGTCAACCTCCCGGACGGCCGCGAATATCCGGCTCAAGTAACCGGAGACGATCCGGACACCGATCTTGCAGTGATTCGAATCGACGCGCCGCAACTGACTCATGTACGCCTGGCCGACTCAGAGAACTTGCGCGTGGGTCAACTTGTGATCGCAATTGGAAATCCGCTTGGCTTTCAAGCGAGCGTCACTGCCGGCGTGATCAGTGCGCTCGGCCGATCGATGCATGCCCAGTCGGGCCGATTGATTGACAACATTATTCAGACTGACGCTGCGTTGAATCCGGGGAACTCCGGCGGGCCACTGGTCAATTCAGCCGGCGAAGTAGTAGGCGTAAACACGGCAATGATTCGACCGGCGCAAAACATCTGTTTCGCGATCGCAAGTAACACTGCCAGATTGGTTGCGGGATGGCTCATTCGCGACGGGCGCATCCAGCGTGGTTACATCGGCGTGGCCGGGCAAAACGTGCCGATTCACCGGAGGATCGTACGATTTTATGGCCTGCCTTTCGAGACGGCTGTCCTCGTTGTTTCAGTCGAGAAAAATAGTCCTGCCGAACAAACTGGTTTGCGCGAGGGCGATCTGATAGTCGCGTTCAATGATCAGCCCATCGGGAGCGTCCACCATCTGCATAAAGTCTTAGTCGGTGAACAAATTGGTATTAGTACCAGGCTGACAGTCATTCGGCACACCGAGAAATTGGAGTTGTCGATCTTGCCAGCCGAGTAGCGAGCGGAGTAAGGCTTAGAGGATGCAAGCCCGGCAAAAAAAATACTTTGAAGTATGTCGGATATATCGAGTGGTTTCATGCGCGCCTTGCTGGCGAGCATTGGGCGGAGCCATCGTTCTAATCCTCTAGACTCGATTATTCCTTAACGCCGCGGAGTGGGGCGAGGTGGCGGAGTCGGGCGACGTCGTGGAGTAGCTCTTGGCGTGGCGGTCGGCGTCGCACTTGGTGTAATTGTTGGAGTTACGGTGGGTGTCGCCGTCGGTGTTGGGGTCGTAGTCGGAACCGGCGTTGCAGTAGGTGTAGGAGTTGGCGTAGGCGCACCTAGTCCAAACGCAGCCACCGTCCCGTCACCATAGTTGGGAATGTATACCACCCCGTTGTCGACTGTCGGCGATGCTTGGACCCACCTCGACTCCCCCTGATCATTGGGACTGATGAAGGCGCTGAATAACACCTGGCCAGTCGTCGCATCGACCGCATATAGCTTCCCGTCAAAGTGTGTTGCCGAGGCATCTAACGAAGAGGCGATATAGAGCACACCATTCGCCACTGTCGGTGAGCTGCCGATCGCAAAGCCAGGGGAGACCGGGGTCTGCCAGATGACTCCGCCGGTCTCCGCATCGTACGCGTACACGTCGCCTGCGTTGTTACCGATATAAACCACACCGTTGGCGACGGCTGGTGACGTCTGCACCCAGTCGCTTGTGGTGGCAGTCCAAAGCATCTCCCCGGTCACTGCGTCGAAGGCATACAATTTGTGATCATCGCGGGACCCCACGAAAACGCGTCCTTTATCCACAGCCGGCGAAGACCATTGCGGCCCAGGCATCGGAGCTAGCCACAATTGGGAGCCGGTGTTGGCGTCGAGAGCGAGTAAACCGCTGTTGTGGATTGCAACGTATAGTCGCCCGCCAGCGATCGCAGGCGAGGAAAAGGCACCGCTCGATTGTATTACGCTCCAGATCGGCTGACCATTTGTAGGGTCAAGCGCCTCGATGGTGCCGTCAGTGAACGCGACATACACGCGGCCGTTTTCCACTGTAGGCGAGGAAATGATTTGTGCGAAAGGACCAACGTGTCGCCAAATCTCCTGGCCGGTGTTGGCGTCTACTGCAAACACGACGGGATCGAACCGGTTTACACCGTAATAAACGACGCCATTCGCGACTGCTGGTGACGCGAAAGCGAAGTCCCCCTGGAGCGCATCCGGGGGAAAGGTCCAGAGCTCTTGACCTGTAGCGCTGTCCAGCGCGTGCAGCTTGCCGTTAGCGCTGCCTGTATCGGCCGTGTATAACTTGCCGTTAACCACGCTTGCGGAAGCAAAGCAGCCACCGCCGATGTTGGTCCGCCATTTGACGGTGAGGTTCGGCACGTTTGCCGGGGAGAGGATTATCTCGTTAGGATTGACTCCGTGGTGCGCCGTATCGAAGCGGAACTGTGTCCAATCCGCTCTAACCGTCGATCCAGTCACTGCGATCGCCGCGCAAAGTAACACGCAGGCGCGAAAGCAATGACTCACAGGCGGCGACTTGGCCAACCTATTTTCTCTAATGGTCGCGGTGCCGATGTTGCGGAATCGCACACCACCTGGCTTAAAAGTAAGACTAACAGTATTCATTGGTTTGGGTCCGTTTGATGTCTCCGTTGGTTTTCGCAATTCCTTAACTGTTGGCCGAGATCCCCGGGCTTAAGTGCAAACGCTGGCACTGCAAAGAACGCCTAGTCGCTAGAAGAATATTGTGAACGTGGCCGGTGCCGATGTATTGCCTGCGGTGTCGGCGGCCGTGACTTCGATGAGGTTTTCGCCGAACTCCGCGTACACGATGCTCTCGCCGCCCGAACCAAAGCGGGCCTCCTGGAAAACACCGTTCACATAAACATCGTAGCGGATATTGATTTGCGCGTCGAAGTCGTCGGTAGATTGAGACCAGCTGATGTGAGTCTCGGTGCTGCCGTCGCCAGTGCCGCTGGCATAGAGATTAGCGGGTGTGATTGGTGGCGTCCTGTCATTCGGATTGGGGGGAAGAGTGGCGAGGGCGATGGGATTGCTGAATGGGCCGGCGTTATTGCCAAAATCGATGGCGCGGGCAGTGAGGCTGTAAGTGCTCCCGGGCTGCAGGAAACGGAGGGTTGCAGTGGTGATGCCGCGACCGACGCCATGGTAAAAGGCACCATTCAAATAGATTTGTGTGGAGAGGTGGGGTCCGTCGTCCTGCGCGGGTATCCAGGAGATGTTCGCATAATTAGATCCAACTTCATCGATGCGGACAAGCGGGGCGGTGGTGGGCGGGATGGTGTCGTTCGGTAGGCGAATGCCGTTAACAGTGACCTGGGTAGAAGCTTGTCCGCCGCTCTTGGCAAAGATACCGAAGGTGTATGTGTTCCCGGGGAAAAGGGCGGTAAAGGTGTAGCTGGTGGCGGTTTTGGGAAGAATGACAGTGGGTCCGACATTGTAAGCGCCCCAGAGGTTATAGTTGAAGTCCCCGGAGTTAGGGGGAGCCGCGTCCCACGCAAGAGTGACGGTGTAAGCGGTTCTCGCCGTCACGCGAAAGTTCTGGGGCGTTGGTGGCCGCCTTGCGGAGGCGGTCGATGAACCGGCGACTATTGTGAGGATCAAAATCATTGGAGCAATATTTGCTGCGAACGATGAAGTAAACAGGCGGCTTCCGTTGTTATTTCGGACCTCTTTAACTCTGGACATCATGTTTCCTTTCTGCGCTTTGAATTTGGAAATGGATTAAAAAACTCTACTCGTTCAGGACAGTTCACAGGCGGGCTGTCGTTTCGAAGCGTCACCGATGTTGTCCGTCTGCTTCCAAAGGAAAAAACTGCCCGGCATTGCAGAAAAAGTGCCGGAATTTCACTTCGACTCTGGATCGCGCGCCTTTGCTGCGAGCTTTAGCGTGAAAGGCGCACAGAAGTGGATGGCGCGCGCAGCGCTTCAACTCAGTGCGTCGGCCTTTCTGACCTCACCTTGGTGCCAACGATTCGACGATTTTCTCGAAACGCGGATCACCGCGGAGCGGGTCCCAAAATGGCAAAAGCTTCAACTGGCCGTAGGTCACGGGAGCTGGTGGATGAGTTGCCATGGCGAGTTGCTCGCAGGCGAGATCTTTCTCGCCTACCCAAGCAGCGATCATTGCCAGGTGCACGATCATGCGCGGGCCATTGATTGCATCCTTCTCCACCGAAAGAAGCTCCACTGCGCGTCGGCCTTCGTGCAATGCGTCTTCGCGTCGTCCAAGAGCAGCGTCAATTAAACCAAGCACGCATAGCAGGGGGCCGTAATCTGGTTGTGCTTGAACCGTTTTCTCCTGCGCCGCACGGGCGGCGGTGAAAGCAAGTCGTGCTTTGTCAGGGTCATTTGTCATCCGGGCGACAACGCCTTCTGCGAACGGACGATTAAACTGAATAACGTCGTCACTTAAGGGGTTTTCGCCCGATGCATTTAGCGCAGCTTTTGCTGCGGTAGCGTCCCGCTCGGCTAGCGCGCAGACTAGCCAGGCATCGGCCACATTCTCAAGATCAGCAGGATTCGTTGCACGAATTTCATCAATCAATCCATGCAAAGGTCGAGTATCAGCTTTCCAATCCACTTCCATCAATGCGCGCGCGATTTTCGTGTCTAAATCGCCAGGCTTGATGGCCAGCGCGCGCTCAAGCATCGAAGCTTCGTCGGCGTAGCGCTGAAGCAGGTCGTAACTTGCGGCAATCTGTTGCAAGGTAAAAAAGTTCCGCGGGTCAAGATCCACCGCGCGCTCAAGACTCTGCAGGGCTTCTTGTTGCTTCCCTCGACGCCTTTCGATGTAGCCCTTCAGCTCAAATACCATCGGATCATTGGGTAAACTCTCGCGGGCGAGTTCGAGTTCGGTCAAAGCGCCATCATAATCGAGGTATCCTCGGTAAAGGTTTTCGGCGCGCGCGAGGTGCGCCTCACCCGAATCGGGTCGAAGGCGGGATGCCGCCTGGATAGCTGACTCCGCTAACGCCAGACGCTCAGGACTGCGTTCGAAGCCAAAGAAGTAGAGCAGGTCGTGAGTATGAGAGAGCAGGCAATACGCTTGGAAAAACGAGGAATCGTGTGCAATCGCCCGGTTAAGAAGATCCGCCGCTTGCAGTAAATTCGCCTTCGTGCCGCCGCTAAAGCTTGTCATTAATACAAGATTCTTGGCCTGAGTGTAGAACCCGAAGGCGGTCAGATCGGCCGTTGGGGGACGGGCCAGGTCCAGTTTTTCAGCAGACGATAATTTGGCATGAAACTGATCTGCAACCTTTAGAGCGATCGCACTCTGCGCCGCAAAGATACCGTTTAAATCGCAGTCGTATTGTTCTGCCCAAACATGGGTGTCGGTTCGAGTGTCGATCAGTTGTGCGTTCATGTGAACCTGTGTTCCGCTTTTGCGAACACTGCCCTGCAGCACGTGAGACGCTCCAAGCGCTGCGCCGATATCACGCATATTTAGTTTCCCTCGATATTGCATCACACTCGTGCGGCTGATGACCTTGAGATCGCGAACCTTCGCCAGCTTGGTCAAAATGTCGTCCTGGACGCCATCGGCAAAAAATGCGTCCTCATTGTCGTTACTCAGATTTTCAAACGGCAGAACGGCAATGCTTTTCCACGGCGCAATCGTCGCCGCTGACGGCGTTCGTTCCCGGACAGGCTGGTGGTGCCAGAAGTAACTCGTTAGGCCAATCCCGCTCACAGTTAACAATAACAGCGCTGCGAGTCGCATGAGCCTGCGTCGGCGAGGCCTTGCCTCGATCGCTTCGCGACACCGTCGCAGCTCAACCAGTAACTCCTTCGCTGACTGCGGCCGGTTCGCCGGATCAGTCGCCAGCATCGAACAAAGAAGGGTCGCAAGTGGCGCCGGTACCTTTGTTGCAGTGAGCTGTTCCATTGGCAATCGCTGAAGCTGTTCCTCGCGAAGTTCACCCGGCGTCCGGCTGGCAAATGGCGGGTTGCCGGAAAGAAGATACCAGAGCGTCGCGCCTAACGAGTAGATGTCCGACCGCACGTCCGATGAGATACTGTCGGCGGTCAGTTGCTCTGGACTGGCAAACCCCGGCGTACCGGAGAATTTAGCCGAGGCGAACCGATCGGAGATACCCTTCGTGGTGACAACTGGTTTGGCGAGGCCGAAATCAATGACTTTGACGGTCAAGCCGTCCGCGGTGTCCGGATCGTTCGCGACAACCATGATATTGGTTGGTTTCAGATCGCGATGAACCAATCCATGTTTTTCGGCGGCCGCTAACGCCCGCGCAATCTGTTCGGCGACGCCCAACGCAATCAAGATCGGCAATGCTCCGTCCCGATGCACACGCGCTTCCAGTGTTTCACCTTCCACCAACTCCATTGCGTAGAAACACTGACCCGCCTTGGTTTCGCCAAAGTGAAATACAGTCGCGACGTTTGGGTGCCGCAGTTGAGCAGCAGCTTGTGCCTCGCGGCGAAAACGCTCGCGTGCCACCGGATCTGCCGAGTAGCGGGAGCCAATGATTTTAAGGGCGACGGGCGAACCCAGGTTGGTATCGACTGCGTGATACGTCGCCCCCATCGCGCCGCGTCCGAGTTCCCAGGCAGTGACTCCGTCGGACAACACCGAAACTTCATAATGCTGGAAGCATCGATTGATGCTTTCAGCTTCATTTACGCCGCCGAGGAGCAGGCAGTTCAAACAACCGGAAATCGTTTCCGGCGTTACGACACTCGCAAGCGGCGCGCCACATTGTTCGCAGCGCAAAACTTCTTCATCAGCGAGTGGCATCGAAAGCTCCCCTTAGCAGTAATGCCCGGCAATGAGTATCCTGCGAAGATGACGCAGCTCGTCGTCCACGTCTTCAGCCGTCCCGATCGTCCGAGCAACTTCTTCACGCAACAACTCACGGTATCGCGCACGCAGTCGGGAAAGATGGCTCCGAAACGTATCGATGGAGACATCAAGCCGCCTGGCAACCTCGTCGTGACCGGGTAAGCCTACGCCACCAGTAAGAAACGGTTTCAATGCATCGAACAAGCGTCCCTTGGCAGAATTGACGAATTCATACTGGGTCCGCTTCAGCGCTGAGGCAGCCAGGGCCGCGGCCCAAGCCTGTTCGCACTGCTGCTCGTCATCTAATTGCACGGCAGGTGACACGCGCCTGTAAAGAGTTTCCGCCGCCTCAACTTCGTCATCCAGGAGCACGAACTCATGCTCACCGCCACGTTTTATCGCTCGGGCCTTATCCCAAGCGTCTGTCATGTAGTTCTTGAACGATGCGAGCAAGAACGAACGGAATTTTCCTTTCCTTCGGTCCGTTTGGGCGTAAGCCTTGCTCTGTAACAGGTAGGCGAAGAACCCCTGGACGAGATCTTGCGCATCAGCTGAACTGTTGCCGCGCCGGCGAGCGAAGGTATAGAGAGGCGGCCAATAATTCTGGCAGAGCCGAGCCAGCGCGCTATCCGCCGTCTCGTCGTCGGCACAAGCTTCGACGACACTCCAATGCGTAGTGGCGAAAGTTGCACCGCCCCCCTGGAGTGTGCCAGGAATCGCCTTCACAGGATAAAGAATACGCAGCCGGAATCACGGATGGCAAGGCGCTCACCGGCAACGAGCAGGACCGATTATGGTAACAGATCTGTTACCTTTGGTTCTCGGAAGTTTTGCAGCAGACTCGGCTACCTCTACATTCAAAACGAATTGGCGATGAAAATTCTCGTTATTGGCAGCGGCGGTCGCGAGCACGCGCTTGCATGGAAACTGAAGCAATCTTCAGCTGTTGAGCGTATTTTCTGCGCTCCAGGAAACGCCGGCACTGCTGAAATTGCCGACAACGTTGCTATTTCTGCGAGTCATTTGGAAGGGCTCGTCCGATTCGCCCGGGAGAACCGTATCGACTTCACCGTCATTGGTCCAGACGACCCACTTGCCGCAGGAATTGTTGACCTTTTCACCGCTGAGAAATTGCGGGCATTTGGTCCGACCAAATCTGCAGCTCGCATCGAGGCCTCCAAAATTTTCGCCAAAGAACTGATGCGGACGCAGAAAATTCCCACCGCTGCGGCGGGGACGTTTTCCAGTAGTGACGAAGCGCTGCGTTACTGCGAGCGACTGAAATTTCCCGTTGTGATCAAAGCGGACGGTCTTGCTCTGGGCAAAGGAGTGATTATCGCCCCTGACGCTGCCACGGCGAGATCCACTATCCATGAGATGATGGAGAAGGGCCGCTTTGGCGACGCAGGGCGGCGCATCGTGATCGAGGATTTCCTGCGCGGGACGGAGTGTTCGCTACATGCCCTGGTTAACGGAAGCAGTTATCGGCTGCTTGAATCGGCGCGCGATCACAAGCGCGCGCTGGATGGCGATGAGGGCCAGAACACTGGCGGAATGGGCGCTTTCAGTCCGGCCAACAATTGGAACAAAAAATTGCAGTCCAAATTCGAGGCGGAAATTATGCAACCGCTGCTGCGCGGTCTGTTGAGCAAGGGAGTCGAGTTTCGCGGACTTCTTTACCCTGGATTAATAATCACAAACGATGGCGCGCGCGTGTTGGAATTTAATTGCCGTTTTGGCGACCCGGAAACACAGGCGCTCTTACCGCGGATGAAATCCGACCTTCTGCCGCTGCTAGAAGCGACCATTGATGGAAACGTCTGCAATTGTGCCATCGAATGGGATCCGCGCGCTGCGGTGACAGTTGTGCTCGCATCAGGCGGTTACCCTGGAAAATACGAGACTGGAAAAACGATTTCGGGTCTCGATGATGCAGCACAGGTCGAAGAAGTTCAGATTTTTCACGCCGGAACCAAACATGTTAATGGTGAGACTAAGACTGCTGGCGGCCGGGTTCTCGCGGTCACAGGGCTTGGCTCAACCGTCGAGGCCGCGCGCACCCGTGCATACGAGGCTGTCTCGCGCATTCATTTCGAAAACTGCCACTACAGACACGACATTGCTCTGGGTGCAACTATCTGAGAGAACTCTGAATTCGATATTTGGATTTCGAATTTTCGCGCAATTGGAAAATGCGTTATAAGGTCGGAATCTGGTTTCCAATGTATCAATTCACGTTATTGGTCTCGATTAGCTTCCTTCTAGCGGTAAGTGCCATGGGACAAACTCCCGCACCGACTGCGGTACCAGGCAGATCTAGCGCGTCCACAAAACCGTCGGCATTCCTATCGCCTTCGCCCTCGGGAAGCCCGACCATCGAAGATCTGGTCAATTCGTTAGGTCCGGCTGATCTCCAGGCAGTCATTACGCTATTAAAAGCTAATTTCACTAATCCAGATGCAATTACAGAGACGGAGCTGAATCGGGCGACGGTTGAAGGCCTTACGGTACGGTTGCCTCGCGGCGTTACGCTCTTGCCTGCCAAGCAGAATGCCCCGGCCGAAGCGCCGAGTCCACTTTACAGCGAGATTATTGGAGGTCACGTCGGGTACGTCCGCCTTGGCTCATTGAACGCAGCCAATCTTCAGGCATTGGACAAGAGTCTTGGCAATTTCGGCGGTAAGAATGTGAACGCCGTAATTGTCGATCTTCGCGCCAGTCAGACGGCGACTGATCCGGCGTTAGCTGCAGAATTTGCAAGGCGATTCTCTCCAAAGGGCAAACCGGTTTTTGCTTTGCGCAAACCGGCGGGACATCTGGACCGTACGTTTAGTTCCGATCGTGACCCGACAGTTCGCGGCCTGGTCATGGTGCTCGCAGATGGCGACACATCTGGTGCAGCGGAAGCAATCGCTGCCGCACTGCGATTTTACAACAAGGCCCTGATCATCGGGCAGCCGACCGCGGGTCGCGCGGCGGAATACTCCGATCTGACATTACCAAGCGGCAAAGTTCTCCGGATTGCCGTCGCGGAAATGATTTCACCCGATGGTCGTTCGCTGTTTCCGGAAGGGATGAAACCGGATTTGCCGGTTGAGATGTCGATGGCGGACAAGGCGCAGATTTTTCAACTGAGCGCCGAAAAAGGAATGGGACCGTTTGTCTATGACGGCGGCCGTCCGCACATGAACGAGGCGGCGCTGTTAGCCGGGACAAATCCCGAAGTTGAAGCAGCGGAGGCAGCGCAGCAACGCCGTGGCCGAGCACCGGACAAGCCGCCAGCGCACGATCCAGTGTTACAGCGGGCATTGGACGTGGTTACTTCGCTCGAGGTTTATCAAAAGCGATAAGGAACCAGGCCTTCGATGATCTCGTTGGCGGTCAGGTTGCCGTTCTTGTCCTTCCTCATTTTCGCCCGGCGAACCGCGGCCATTATACTGAGTTGAGAGATTTTGCGATTTCGCTCAGAATGGCAAAGAAGTGACACCACTCGAAGAACGCATCGGTTACAAATTCCGTAACTCACTTTTGCTGGCGGAAGCGCTGACCCATCCCAGCCTTGGCCACGAAGCGCAACGCTACCATTTTGATTACCAGCGTTTGGAATTCTTGGGCGATGCCGTCCTCCAGCTCGTTATCACAGAGTACCTTTTTGGCCATTTCCGGGCCGAAGCCGAAGGACAACTAACGAAACTACGGTCGCGCCTGGTTTCCCGCGAAGCGTTGAAGACGCATGCTGCCGCGCTCGACATGGGACGTTACATTCTGATGGGACGCGGCGAAGAAAGCAGCGGAGGTCGGGAACGCACGTCGACATTGGCGGACGTATTCGAATCGCTCATTGGCGCCATCTATCTTGACGGTGGTCTCGAAGCAGCGAAAGAATTCATTTTGGCACAGACTCGCCTTGATCTGGAGCAGCTTGCGGAAAAACCAGAGGACATCAATCCTAAAGGGCAGCTTCAGGAATTGTTACAAAGCATTTCGCCACGCAGCCCGGTCTATGAATTGGTTTCGCAAAGTGGGCCGGAACACGAGAAGACGTTTGTCTTACAGGTTGTCTGGGAGGGAATTGTGCTTGGCCAGGGAACCGGCCGCAGCAAGAAACAGGCGGAAACTGTGGCCGCACTGGAGGCAATGCAGTTGAAACGCTGGGAGAAAAAACTGAACCGCGATCTGTAAAAATCGCTGGCGCCGACGTCTGGGCGGCGCTGTGCGCGCGTGCTAAACACCTCCCCATCGCGCTTCGCACAGCGAAGCGGCTACAGAGATTGCCTGAGCGCGTCGAGATTTTTTCCCAAGCGCGACGTCCATCGAAAACGTCGCATAATTGAGTCCGTCACGAATTTCTTCGCCTGTGTGATCGCTTCTTCGAGAGGCTGGCCTTTGCCGAGACCGGCTGTGATCGCTGCCGAATATGTGCAGCCGGTGCCATGCGTTGCGACTCCGCGAATGAACGGCGCTGAAAACTCGACGACTTTGCCATTAGCAAAAAGAAGGTCGACGGCGTGCTCGTTCGCCAGATGGCCGCCTTTGAGAAGAACCGCAATTCCAAGTGTCTTCTCGAGCGCTTTCCCAGCGCGATGCATCGCTTGCGGGTCTCTAATTCGTGTTCCAAGTAACCGCTCAGCTTCATCGAGATTTGGTGTAATCAGGCTTCCGAGAGGGAACAATTCCTTTTTGTAAGCCTCAATAGCCGCCGGTTCGAGGAGACTATCGCCACTCGTAGCGACGATAATCGGGTCGATGACGAGGGGAACCCTGGCTGGAAACATTCTCGCCGCGGGCCGTAGTGCCTTTGCAACAGCGGAAACAATCGCTGCAGTGCAAAGCAGACCAGTCTTGACCGCGGTGACCTGAAAATTTCTTGCGAGCACTTCAATTTGCTCGTTGATCATGTTCGCGCTGACCGGCTCAATGCTTGAAACTTTTCCTGGAATTTCAGCGACGACGCACGTGACGGCAGTCAATCCATAAACACCTAGAGCGGAAAATGTTTTAAGGTCAGCCTGAATACCGGCGCCGGCGCTGCTGTCGGAACCTGCAATGCTCAGGACGATGGGGATCGTAGCAGCGCCCTGTGAGCGCCGACTGCCTTGCTTATCCATGGGATTCGGCGGTCATGAATCCGCCGTTGCAGATTACGCGCCGTCGTTGCCAATTGCTTCAACCGGGCAACCTTCCATGGCCTCTTTGCAAAGTCCTTCTTCTTCCGGCGTTTCCGGCTGCTTATACACGTAAGAATGGCCGCCGTCATCGTTTCGTTTGAAATTGGCGGGCGCGGTTTCGCGACACAAATCGCAATCGATGCATTGATCATCGACATAGAATTTGCCGGGCACGTTTTCGGCGTATTTGTTCGCGGCGTCGGCCATGGCTTTTTCCCGTAAAAATGAGGTGGCAACGTTAAGAAGAAACGCTATCTCTGCAAAATAATTTGCGTCTTAACCCGATTCGACGCAACCGGCAGACGCGGGCGGCACGTTAAATCGGTAACACGTTGAAGCCGAAAGCCTATCATCGGCAAATGGCACCCGGTTAACTTGTCGACCTAATGCGTTAACAACCTTCCTATGAAAAAGGAAACCCTGAGAACTGTACGCGCTTTTGCGATCGAGCTCGTAATCTACGCAGTTCTTGTCATTGCGTACTTTTTTCTGGTGCTGCATTTGCTGGGACAATGGCTGTATCACCTCGAGGTTAACCACAGATATCTGTACGCCGGGCTGGCGATCTTGCTGATCGTGGGACAGGCCGTTCTTCTCGAAAGCGTCACCACTTTTTTAATCCGCCTCATTCGAGGTAGGTCCGAGTAACCCCATGTTTTTTCCAATCTCAGGGGCCCATATCAGCCCCATTTATCTGGCAATAGTAGGATTTCTCATTGGCATCCTTGGTGGATTCTTCGGAGTAGGCGGGAGCTTCATCGCCGGTCCAGCCCTCCGCCTTGCCGGTTTGGATTGGAATTTCGCAGTCGGCACCGATTTGGCGCACATCGTCGGAAAATCGGTGGTAGCCGTGCGCCGGCACCGCGCGTTGGGAAATGTGGATCTCCGTCTCGGATTGATCATGGCAGTGGGAACGATCGCTGGCGCAGAAGTTGGGGCTCAGGTAATCCAAATGTTGAAACGCACGGGCAACGTCAATTTTGTGGTAAGCATCGTCTCTGTCGTCGTCTACGTAAGCATTTCTAGTTTCATGATCTGGGAAAGCCGAAAGACGTTGTCATCATCGAAAGGACGATCGCAGCGCGGTGCCGGGGGAGCTCAATCAAAGAAAGACCATTCGGCGTTTAGCCCTGTAACTCGCTCCATTCAACGCCTGAAAATCTGGCCCATGATTTCCCTGCCGACATCAGGGATAGAAGCGATTTCGCTTTGGACGATACTGCTCGTGGCATTCATAGGCGGAGTATTCAGCGGCTTTCTCGGAGGCGGTGCCGGTTACATCCGGATGCCGTCCATGGTTTACGTTTTGGGAATTCCCACACACCTTGCGGTCGGCACTGATCTTTTCGAGATCATCATATCCGCCAGCTACGGTACATTCAGCCACGCAATAAAAGGCAATGTGGACATTTTGATCGCGCTGGTGATGCACACCGGCGCGGCCGTTGGCGCGCAGATTGGCGCCATCTCTACTCAATATTTTGCGGGCCCGAAAATTCGGCTGGCGTTTGTTCCATTGCCGATAATAGGGGCGGCCATCGTCATATATACAATGATCAGCGGCCACAAATTGTAAGGGCAATGAAGATTTTGGTTTGTAGCGATGGAATGCCGGCCTCCGAAAATGCCATTGAGCTGGCGGGATTATTAGCCGGCCCATTAAAAGCCGAAGTCACTCTCCTCGGGATTGCTGAAAGGTCGACGGACGAACTTCCATTGCGTGAAGCGCTTGAACGACAGGCGCATTCTTTGCGGAGAGAAAATGCACAGCCGGACATCGTTGTCCGCGCGGGCGAACCGGTACGCCAGATTTTCGATCAAACATTAGGAACTCGCTACGATCTTGTTCTGGTCGGCGCGCGATGGACTGGAGCAACCGGGCATTACTGGCGCTCGGAAAGAATGTACGAAGTGATCAAAGCGATTCAGCCCCCAGTGTTGGTGGCAATCGGCGAGCGCAAACAGTTGAAACGTTTTCTCGTTTGCACAGGCGGAAAAGAATTCATCGAACAAGCGGTGCAATTCACCGGTGAGATTGCGGCGGCGGTGGGTGCGTCGGTCACTCTTCTGCATGTAATGGCCGAGCCCCCTGCCATCTACGTCAATCTCGTACAGCTGGAGGAAAACGTTGATCACTTGCTAGAATCGAAATCGGAGCTCGGGACAAATTTGCGTCGCGAAAAAAGAGAGCTCGAACGCATTGCTGTCCCAGCCGAAGTACGTCTTCGGCATGGCATTGTAATCGACCAGGTCTTCGAAGAAGTACGCGCGGGCGATTACGATTTGATCGTAACCGGCACGTCGCAAGCGCGTGGCCTGCTCGGCCATTATATCATGGGCGATCTGACCCGCGTGATTTTGAACCGCGCGAATTGCCCGGTGCTTGTCGCCCGCGCCGGCAAACCAAAAGCGACCAGGACTCTTTGGAAAGCCTTCAAAGGATTGTTTGGCACCGGTTAGGGACGATCAAACGACGTCGCCTTTGTTCGCGGTCGACTGACATTCGCAATCAAGTCTGTGCTTCTGTTCACGCGCGAGAGACTAAGGGGATGAGCAAGAGCATGGAAACACCAGAACAACCAACTCTGCGCAGCAGGCGAGTACGCCGTTGGATTGGGCATCTTTGGCGTGAATGGACAATCGAAAGTTGGCGTCCGATTGCTCCCGCCTTCGCCAAGCCCGAGCCTTCGAAATGGCATGATAGCGAAGTAACAGCGGCCTGGATCGGCCATGCCACCGTGCTCATCAATTTCCTTGGCGTCAAGATACTCACTGATCCTGCGCTCTTTCCGCGGATTGGTATTCGGCTGCCGGGATTCACGATTGGTCCCAAGCGGCTGACTGCGCCCGCCCTTCAAGTCCAAGAACTGCCTGGTATCCACCTCGTTCTTCTATCTCACGCGCACTTCGATCATTTTGACCTGCGAACGCTCCACCGCTTTGATCAACGAACGCGTGTGATCACTGCTCCGAACACAACTGACTTGCTGCGATGGACGCGTTTCCGAGATATCACCGAGCTTCATTGGGGTGAAACCAAAGTCATCGACTTTACCGACCAAACGAAGGGCAATATTGCGGTCAGCGCATTTCAAGTAAAACACTGGGGCGCGCGAAAACAGCACGATGATTATCGCGGCTACAATGGCTACGTAATCGAGCGAAATGGGCGACGCATCCTTTTCGCTGGCGACACCGCCATAACCGACAGTTTCGCAAAACTGGGACAACCAATCGATCTCGCGATCATGGGAATCGGCGCGTACAATCCCTGGATTCAATCGCACTGCACACCGGAACAGGCAGTGGAGATGGCAACCGCTGCTGGCGCGCGATTTATCATGCCGGTGCATCATCAGACGTTTCGCCTCAGTTTCGAGCCTTTGCGTGAACCAATTGAACGTTTTCAAGCTGTCCTTCAAAACACTCCCGAACAAATCGCGCTGCGCGAGATTGGTGAAACGTTTGTTTTACGGTGACCAGTGATTTGCAGGGGGCATAGCAGTAATCGTCCTCGTCGCGACGCTATTGCCACAGCTTTCTCACGATGCAATGTTTGCACCGCTCGCGCCGACGTAGCTCAGCTGGTAGAGCAGCGGTTTCGTAAACCGCAGGTCACGGGTTCGAATCCCGTCGTCGGCTCACCTCTTTTACAGACGCATTTTACGAATGGGAATCACCGAGAACTCTGTATCGATCATCGTTCCAACTTTGAACGAAGAGGAAAATATCCTGCCGCTGGTTTCGGAAATTGCTGCATGCGCCGTACCTTTCGGGGAAATTCTGTTCGTTGACGATCATTCTACTGATGGAACTTGCGACAGAATTCGCGCTCTCGCGGCAAACCTGCCCATTCGGCTAATAGAACAAGACGGCGCAGGTCATGGACTAGCGAGTGCCATCATGTCGGGTGCTCGGGCCGCGCACGGAGAAATCCTTCTGGTAATGGATGCGGACCTGAGTCATCCTCCTGATCGGATCAAAGGTTTACTGGAACCACTGTTTGCCCGCTCTGCAGATCTCGTAGTTGGCAGCCGATACATTAAAGGTGGATTGACGCCCGGATGGCCTGTCTGGCGTCGTGTTGTGTCACGAACAGGCGCTACGATGGCATATCCACTTACTGGGTTGCACGATTCCATGTGCGGTTTCTTTGCCATCAATCGTTCTCGATTGTTGAAACTGGCGCCGCAAACTCGAGGTTTCAAAATAATCTTCGAAACAATGGTGCGCGCCCGGGGAACCCTGCGCGTACGTGAAATTCCCATTATCTTTCGTGAACGCGCACACGGAAAATCAAAAATGTCGTTTGGTGTTGCCCTGCGATTTTTTTTCCGCTGGGGGCGCGCCATCTTCGAGCGTCTCGTTCGCAGCGCGTCTCAAACTGACAGAAGCGCAAACCTGCCAGGCGCGGCGGAGATTTTACAGCCAGAGACTCCAGGAAAGTAGCGCGGATGCATCGCGCCACACGTGACTGGAGCTGTCGCCCAAGACTACGACAATCACATCCTTGCCCGGGCGCGTGCCGCTTGCGATCAAACATTTGCCTGCAGCGTCGGTGTAACCCGTCTTCATCCCGTTGCAGTACGGTAATCGCCTGAGAAGCTTGTTGGTGTTCTCAAGCTCGCGGGTGCGGCCGTTGGCGAAGCGAAAAACAAGCTGCGGAAGACAAACGATGGAGCGGATTGTC
>DATBEX010000055.1:0-5330 GCA_036558805.1 Candidatus Udaeobacter sp. | reverse complement strand
CAGTTGGGAGAAGACGATAATGCCAGTTGCGCTTTGGAATACGCGTGCAAATTGAAAAGGAATCGCAGGAATCAGGGAAATTGGCATGTCCAGGAGCGAATCGCTTCTTAAGAAACGGCGACGACGTTCAGTCATCGCGTTTGAAATGATTCGGCTCGACCGCAGCGCCGCCGAACCATTGCACGAGCAGCTATATCGCCAGATTCGTGATGAGCTGAAATCGGGCGGGTTTGCCGACGCCGCATCTCGGCTTCCGTCGTCTCGAGCTTTGGCCATCGACTTGGGAATCTCAAGATTGACGGTTACTCTCGCGTTCTCAAAGCTTCACGCAGAAGGCTATCTGCGCTCGAAGTCCGGATCGGGAACGTTTGTGGCGAATCCGCTCCCAGAAAGTTTTCTGACCGCTGGTAAATTCACCGGCCGTACGACGCGAGGAATCCGCCGCGGCAGACCGCAAGCATCTCCGCCAGGCGAACGCCGAGCTCGCATATCTGAGAGGGCAAGAGCGATTCCAGATCAGCGGGTAGGGAAGCAGTTTGATCTCGGAGCGTTGGGCGCTGGCGCAGGCATTTCCCTGGTTCCCGGACTTCCAGCGGTCGATGAATTTCCCATCCATATTTGGGAAAGGCTTAGGTCGCAGGCGCTCGCACAAAAAGGCGTGAATCTGCTGCGCCATGCATCAAGTCGTGGCGACGCGGAGTTGCGCAAGGCGATTGCCACGTACCTGTGCGATTTTAGAGGGGCACGCTGTGTTCCGGACCAGATCTTGATCGTCGGAGGAATGCAGCAGGCGATGCTAATCAGCGCCATGGCGTTGCTGGACCCCGGCGCGCCGGTGTGGATTGAAGATCCCGGTTTTCACCAGGCGAGAAGAGTCTTTGTTCTGGCAGGCGCCAAGGTCGTGCCAAAGCCGCTGGATCACGAAGGAATTGTGCTCGCCAGATCACCAAAAGAGAAGCGACCCAGGATCGTCCACGTGACGCCTTCGCATCAATATCCTTTGGGCACGACAATGAGTTTCAAGCGACGGACAGATCTGCTCGATTTCGCGCATACTCACGATGCTTTTGTATTTGAGGACGACTTTTATGCCGAGTTCCGTTTTACCGGACCACCGCTCCCTTGCTTGCAAGGAATCGACGATTTCGGTCGCGTCATTTACGCGGGGACAATGAGTAAGATACTTTATCCTTCCTTGCGGCTTGGCTACATCGTTGCCCCCGAGCCGTTGATCGATTCGTTGGTTAAAATTCGCAGCACGATGGATCAGCACTCGTCTGCGATTGATCAGGCTACATTGGCGCGTTTCATTACCGAGGGATTTTTTCTAAGTCACATCAAACGAATGCGGAGGATCTACGCCGAGCGGCGAGAAGTCTTCATCAAGCAATTCAATCAGTTGCTTGGTGATCGCTTCACTTTGCAGGTTCCGGAGGGCGGATTGAACATGGTGGCGTGGCTAAAGCGCGAGAAAGACTTCCCAGTGATTAGTCGGGTTACTCGCGAGATTCCAGTCAAGCCTTCGGCATTGTCATTTTACTGCATTCGAGCCACGCCCAAGCCAGCCTTCGTCTTCGGTTTTGCCGGCTGGACAGCGGCCCAGATTCGAGAAAGCCTGCTCAAGCTCGCGTCTTCACTTCAAAAAGCGGGAATTTCCTAGGCAGCGTGACGAGTGGGCATGTCGAACAAAAAATCGCTTCCAAGGAGAAGACGCCGGCGTTCGATCATCGCGTTTGAGATGATTCGACTTGACCGCACATCCACGGAACCGCTCCACCAGCAGCTTTATCGGCAGATTCGGGACGAGCTACGATCGGGCAGCTTCGGCGATGGCGCTTCCCGGCTTCCTTCCTCACGCGCGCTCGCTGCCGACTTGGGCATTTCCAGACTAACAGTCAATCTTGCGTTCTCAAAGCTTCACGCAGAAGGCTACCTTCGCTCAAAGGCCAAGTCTGGGACATTTGTAGCATACCCGCTTCCTGAAACCTTCCTGAGTGCGGACAAATTCGCCCGTCCTGCGGAAGAACGAACACACCGCGGCGGACGTGAGTCGCATCCGGCGACTGAACTTCCGCTTCGAATTTCTGAGCGGGTCAAAGCAATTCCGGACCAGCGAGCAGGAAAACAGTTTGACCTTGGCGCAACGGGCTCCGGCGCCGGCGTCTCGCTCGTGCCCAGCATTCCCGCTGTCGACGAATTTCCTATTGGCGTCTGGGAACGGCTTCGAGCACAGGTCCTCGCGAAGAAAGGCGCCCACCTTTTGCGTTATGCGTCGAATCGCGGCGATGCGGACCTGCGCAAGGCGCTGGCGGCTTATTTGTGCGATTTCAGAGCGGCGCGGTGTGTTCCGGACCAGATCGTAATCGTCGGAGGAATGCAGCAAGCGATGTTGATTAGCGCGACGGCTTTGTTGAATCCGGGCGACGCCGCGTGGATTGAAGATCCTTGCTATCAACAGACTCGAAGAGTCCTTACGCTAGCCGGGGCCAAGATCGTTCCAAAGCCGCTCGACGAAGAAGGGATTGTGATTACGCGATCGCCGAAGGAACCTTTGCCGAAACTGATCTACATCACTCCTTCGCATCAATTTCCAATCGGGGTCACAATGAGTTTCCAGCGAAGGACCGCTTTGCTCCATTTTGCGCGCGCGCATAACACGTTCGTGTTCGAAGACGATTACGATGCCGAGTTCCGTTTCACGGGACCGCCTCTTCCATCGGTGCAGGGGATCGATAACTCCGGCCGGGTGATTTACGCGGGAACCATGAGCAAAATTCTTTGTCCGTCTCTGCGTCTGGGCTACATCGTTGCGCCGGAGCCTTTGATCGATTCGTTCGTCAAGATCCGCAGCGCGATGGATCAGCACTCCTCTCCGATCGACCAGGCAACGTTGGCGCGATTTATCAACGAGGGTTTTTTCCTTAGTCACATCAAACGAATGCGAAAAATTTACTCTGAGAGACGAGATTTTTTCATCGAAGAGTTCAACAAAGTGCTCGCGGATTATTTCATCTTACAGGTTCCGGAAGCCGGACTAAACATCCTCGCGTGGCTAAAGCGCAAAGAGGACTTCCCGATAATCAAGCGAATCACGGTTGATATTGGAGTGAGGCCGTCAGCGCTCTCATTTTTTTGCATCCAGGCGAAGCTAAAGCCAGCGTTCGTCTTCGGTTTTGCTGCCTGGACCCCGGCGCAGATTCGAGAAAGTTTGGCCAAACTCGCGTCCTCACTTCAAAAAGCACGGATTTCTTAGGCAGGGCGACGGCTGGTATGTCTTATAAGAAATCACTTCCAAAGAAAAGGCGCAGACGTTCGATCATTGCGTTCGAGATGATTCGAATCGATCGCACATCTACGGAACCGCTCCAGCAGCAACTTTATCGCCAGATCCGCGATGAGCTGAGATCGGGAAGATTTAGCGACGGCGCTTCCCGGCTTCCTTCCTCACGCGCGCTGGCTGTCGAGTTGGGAATCTCGCGACTTACGGTCAACTTCGCATTCTCGAAACTTCACGCTGAAGGTTATCTCCGTTCCAAAGCGAAATCTGGAACCTTTGTCGCACATCCTTTGCCGGAAACATTTTTGAGTCCAATCAAGTTGTCCACAGCGCGAATCGGTCGCGGCGGCTCCGAAAGATCTCCAGCCGCAAAGCGACCGTCTCGCGTCGCCGACCGGATCGTTGAGCTTCGGGATCGGCGCGTCGGGAATCAGTTCGATCTCGGGCGGACCGCTGCCGGTCCAGGCATTTCGCTAGTGCCAAGTGTTCCTGCGGTCGATGAATTTCCAATGGCTGTCTGGGAACGGCTCAGAGCGCGGGTTCTTGCAAGAAAGGGAACGCATTTATTGCGCTATTCTTCACACCTGGGTGATCCTGATCTTCGCAAAGCAATCGCAGCGTACCTGTGTGATTTCAGGGCTGTGCGGTGCGATCCCGAACAGATCGTGATTGCCGCGGGAATGCAACAGGCCATGCTCATCACCGCAATGGCGGTGATCAACCCGGGGGAAATCGCCTGGGTGGAAGATCCAGGTTACCTCCAGGCCCGGCGGGCTTTCATCTTGGCTGGCGCCGAAGTCGTCCACAAACCACTCGACAACGAGGGATTGATGATCACGCGCCGCCGAAGGGAGCCGCTACCGAAACTCATCTACATCGCTCCGTCACATCAATTCCCGCTTGGGATAACAATGAGCTTCCAGCGGAGGCAAAACCTGCTCGATTTCGCACGCGCTCATGACGCTTTGATTTTCGAAGACGATTATGATTCGGAGTTCCGTTTCGTCGGGCCTCCGTTGCCGTCCTTGCAGGGGCTGGATAACTCAGGCCGCGTCATTTATGCGGGGACAATGAGTAAGATTCTGTTCCCCTCCTTGCGCCTGGGATACATCGTTGCGCCCGAGGGACTGGTCGATCCCATGGCCAAGCTCCGTAATGCGATTGATCAGCATTCCTCTCCAATTGATCAAGCCACCCTTGCCCGATTCATCACCGAGGGCTTCTTCCTCAGTCATATCAGGCGGATGCGAACAATTTACGCCGAGCGGCGCGACTTCTTTGTCGAACAATTCAATGCATTGCTGCGGGACCGGTTCACTTTGCAAGTTCCTGACGCTGGATTGAATATGGTCGCCTGGCTCAAGCGTGAAGAAGATTTTCCGACGGTTAAACGCATCGCTCTGGAGATCGGGCTTGGACCAGTTCCACTGCCACTCCTTTGCATTCAGGCAAAGTTGAAGCCTGCCTTCATCTTCGGATTTGCGGCGTGGACGCAGGCACAGATTCGAGAAAGCCTTGTTAAACTCGCGTCTGCTCTAAAAGCGAAAAGGTACTCAACGTTGAGTTCAGGCAATTAGCGCTTGCGCCGCACAAGGCTTCACCTGAAGGGATGAGGCGCATCGCGCTCCAAAAGCATTGTAGTGTAAAGCAAAGAGGCAGCCGCGACCAGGTCGGGGCTGCCTCCTTGTAACCTAACTTAACCAGAGAAAGCTAGAATCTCTTCTTAAGCCCGACGTACCAGAACCGGCCTTTGATGGTGGTCAGCGACTCATCGTAGCCGTTCTCGAAGCTGCCGGCCACAAACGGTGGGTCTGCGTCCAACACGTTCTGCATGCCGAGCGTAACAGTCGTGTTGTTAAGCCACCACTTCCAGTTGTTGCAACCATACTCGGCCGTGGACACCGGCACGACATTCTTTTCCTTGCCATCCTTCATCTTCACGTTCTTCCCGCCATCCTTGGCGTAGCCAGGCACCTCCGCCGGCGCGGGCGGCGGCAGGTTAAACGTGTAGTTTAGGATCAGATCAAACGTGGTCCACATTGACACTTTGCGC
>DATBEX010000054.1:0-8866 GCA_036558805.1 Candidatus Udaeobacter sp. | reverse complement strand
GAACTCCGTCGAGCCCGTCCAGAATCCGCTGATCGTGTTATGATGGAACAGAAGTATGCCGCTGCGCAGGCCGCCGACGAACCTGTTGCGGTCGCTTCCTACGAAGGTGTTGTTGTAAACCTCCACAGCCCTGGTGCCCCGGGGTCTGCCAGTGCTCTCAGTCCCATGCGTCTGGACAAGCCTATCGAAAATCTGATTGTTCCTGACGACGAATCTCGCGCCTGCGTAAGCGTCCGTGGCCCCGGGCTGGCCAGGCCCGTTGTTTTGGAAAACGTTGTCCTCGAGGAAAAGAAACCTGTCGCTGCCGAATTGGGTAGGGTCCGCCCAGGATGCGTCGCCGTTGGTTGCCCCGTTCCAGTTGCTATCGTAAATCACAACGCTGCTTCCATTCCTGGTCGCCCGAATAAAGGTGTTGTGATCCATCACACCGATGACTGTTTCGGCGACGATCATTCCGTTGAGGTCATTGATCTTGCAGTGATCCATCCTTAACTTGCTGCCGTTGGTATTGCTTCCGGTAATTTGGATAATGCCGCCGAGTTCGTTGATGGATCGGCCACCATCCTGAAATTCAATTCCGGTGATGCGGGTGAGGTTATTTGCAACCAATCCGATCTGAATCAACGGCATTCCATTGACAGCATCCTTGATGATGCTGCTCCCAACGCCTGCGCCCTGTAGCGTAATCCCTTTGGTGATTGTTACTTTTGTTCTCCAGGTAAACGTACCCGCGGGAATCGTGATCGTGTCGCCGTTCAATATTTGGTCGTTTAAAGCCTGTACGCTGGCCGCCGAGCCATCGGAGTGATAAACCGTACCAAGCGCGGAAAAGCCGTTCCAGATCCAGATGACCATGGCGCTTCTGCAGAGCGTCCGAAATCTAAGCACATTTGTCCGTTCCATTGTTTCCTCCTTATTTTTGTGTTTCTCCCTGCCAATCAGGCGAATGCCTCGATTGACGCCACTGTCAGCCTGCGACGACAATATTGTCAACGCCAATCAACTGGATTTTTTTGCTTCAATTCACGACCCGAACCGGATGGGAATCTCTGGATTTCTGGGAAATTCTTTCAATTTTTGCAAAAAATGACGCAACTTTACCCGCCGATTTCCGTAAATATTAGTATGAAGAAGATTGTGTCCCTCCAAAAACCGACGGAGACAAAAAAGGATGCCCGCTTGACAATTCGAATTCCGAAAGAATTAAAGATCAGGATCGATGGGATCGATCAAATCTATGGCGTTGCGTTGCCCAAGATCGCAAATGAATGCCTCAAGGCATTTTGCGAATACGTCGAACAAAAGAAACAGACGCCAACCTTCCCACTGAGCGTTGGCCCATATTTGCCTGGTGCCAAGGCGTCTGACAGTGTTTCAGCCCGCAGGCGCGGTAGAATTCACAACGGTCACCGGCAGGAAGCCTGACAAGGAAGTCTTAGAGCAGGACTGCCTTGTGCCAGTGAGCGCGGGACTTGCACGGGAGCGCAGAGACGACACCTCGAGCAGCCTGTCACCTGGCACGTGCGTCTCGATGTTGGACGTTGAGAGCGCGGCCGCGCAGTACGCTCTCGTTGTAGGCGGCTGTTTGGCGAAGGCGGGTTAAGCGCTTAAACTCAGGCGTGCGCACAGAGTCACTTCAGATTCAAAACTTCATCGACGGGCAGCTCGTAGAGCCAGCCGGAGGGAGATACCTCGACAATATCGAGCCGGCGACAGGCAAACCATATTCCCAAGTGGCGGACAGCGACGCGCGTGATGTCGAGAACGCTGTCGCTGCAGCTGAGAGGGCGTTCGTTGACTGGTCCAAAAAATCCGCCGCCGAGCGCTCAAAAGTTCTGCTGCGAATCGGGGACTTGATTGAGCGCGATCTTGAAGAACTCGCGCGTGCCGAATCAATCGACACGGGCAAACCGCTGTCACTCGCACGCACCCTGGATATTCCGCGTGCCGCAAGCAATTTCCGCTTTTTTGCGACGGCAATTCTCCACACGGAATCCGAAGCGCATATCACGGACAATGTCGCGTTCAACTACACCTTGCGACAGCCGCGTGGCGTCGCCGGACTAATATCGCCATGGAATCTTCCTCTTTATTTGTTGAGCTGGAAAATCGCGCCGGCGATCGCCGTCGGTAACACGGCCATTGCAAAGCCAAGCGAGCTGACGCCAATGACGGCTTACATGCTTTGTGAGATTGCGCGCGAAGCCGGTTTGCCCAGCGGCGTCCTGAACATTGTGCAGGGGACCGGACCAAATGTCGGTGCTGCGATTACCGCACACCCGAAGATCAACACTATCTCATTTACCGGCGGTACCGTGACCGGTCGCAGGGTGGCCGAGGCTTGCGCGCCGTTATTTAAGAAGGTTTCGCTTGAGCTGGGCGGGAAAAACCCGAACATCATTTTTGCCGATGCTGATCTTGAAGCTGCAATTTCCGGAAGCGTACGTTCTTCGTTCGCCAACCAGGGACAAGTTTGTTTGTGCGGCTCGCGCGTGTTTGTGGAGCGTTCCGCCTACAAGGATTTCGTCGGCCGCTTCGTCGAGAAGGTATCACAATTGAAAATGGGCGATCCGCTCGACGAACAAACCGACCAGGGTGCGATCGCCAGCAAAGCACAACTCGAGAAGATCACATTCTACGTCGATTTGGCCCAGAAAGAAGGCGGCAAGATCGCCCTTGGAGGTAGAGCGCCAGAATCGGTGAACGAGCGTTGCCGTGATGGTTACTTCTTCCAACCGACTGTGATTACTGGATTACCGGTTTCATGCCGGACCAATCGCGAAGAGATTTTTGGACCGGTCGTTACGGTCACGCCGTTCGATAACGAAGAAGAAGTGATCAAATACGCTAACGATTGCGAGTACGGCTTGGCGTCCAGCGTCTGGACACAAAATCTTAATCGCGCTCATCGCGTCGCCGAACGAATTAACACTGGTACGGTCTGGGTGAACTGCTGGCTGGTGCGCGACTTGCGCGTCCCCTTTGGTGGAATGAAGCAAAGCGGCGTCGGCCGCGAAGGCGGCGAAGAAGCACTACGGTTCTTCACCGAGCCCAAGAATATCTGCATAGCAAAACAGGGGTGAATCTTTCCGAAGTAGGAAGGAGTTGATCCTTGATCGGGAAGTGTTGATGGTTCTGACATGTGCCGAGCCATCAAAACACTTCATAACTTCAGTCCACCTGCGACGGCGGATGAAATTCACGCTTCGTCGCTTCAGTTCGTCCGGAAGCTGAGCGGTTTCACAAAACCTTCCAAGGCCAACGAGGCAGCTTTCAATCGCGCCGTCGATGAAGTCGCTCACGCCGCACAACATCTACTCGATTCTCTTGTGACCAACTCACCGCCACGCGATCGTGAAGTCGAAGCGATAAAAGCGCGCGCTCAATCGGCAAGACGCTTTGGTACTGCGCAGGCCATCGCGACGGGTCACAATCATAATTGAGAAAATGGCTGCGTCATTAACAGGTTGCGCGTGCGCCGCGATCCGTTACACGGTCGCAGCCGCTCCGATGACGATTTCGATAGATAATTGTTGAAAGTCACAACACTGGCATTCGTGTTTGTATTGACGTCGACGGCCCTGGCCGTAGACCAACAAGGATCCATCGCTCCGGAAACAGTCGTAGTTCCAAGTGGAAACCTGCGTCTCAAAGCTTTCCTTTGGAAACCGGCTGGGCCAGGACGTTTCCCCGCAGTTCTCTTTTGTCACGGCTCCGGCGGCGCCGACGCAGATCATACGGCTGGTCTGCCAATCACGAAAGCCGCTGAGAAACTTGCGCCATTATTTCTGAAACATGGCTATGCATTTCTCTATCTTTTCCGCCGCGGCCAGGGCCTCTCAGCCGACCAGGGCACATTTATTCAAGACCTCCTGCAACGCGAAGAAAAAGCAAAAGGGAAAGAAGCTCGACAGCATTTGCAGTTCGTTCTGGTCACAACGGATCACCTCGACGATGTAATGGCGGGTTTGAAGTTTTTGAAAACCGCTCCGGGCATCGACCCAAAGCGACTTGCGATTGTGGGCCATTCGTTCGGTGGACAATTAACCTTCCTCGCAGCAGAACGCGATAACACCATTCGTGCTGCGGTGACGGTCTCCGCGGCAGCGGGTTCGTGGGAACGCTCGCCCGAATTGCGTCAACGCCTCTTAACTGCAATGGGCAGATCCACCGCTCCGATCATGCTGATTCAGGCCGCAAACGATTACAGCACTGCTCCAAGTTACGCATTGGCCGATGAATTAGAACGGCTGCACAAGCCGCATCTGCTGAAAATTTATCCACCTGTCGGTCAAACCTCGGAGGAGGGACACAATATCCTTTACCTCGCAATGTCCCTGTGGGAGGACGATGTCTTTAAGTTTCTTGATGAACACGTCAAACGCGACCAGGGAGAGTTTATGCCCGACGCTTAGGCGACGTTCATCGCACAGGCCGTGATTACAGCCGACCATGCCTTCATCAACGATTAGCGGCGCGAATTTGCGCACCGCCTTTGTCTTGCTGCTGGTGGGAGCGGTGAGTGCGCTGTTCCTGGCTGTCGCATGGCCATTCCTCGAACCGCTTCTTCTCGGTGCCTTGCTGGCTGGATTATTTCACCCGCTGTATCGTTGGATTACCTGGTTGGTAGCCGGACGACAATCGCTCGGTGCAGTGCTCACTTTGCTGGTGTTGTTCATTCTTGTGCTTGTTCCGGTCACCGCATTTCTGGGAGTTGTTGTGCAACAGGCTCTGACCGTAAGTGACCACGCCATTCCCTGGGTACGCCAATACCTGGGCGCGGCAAACACATTCAACCTCCACGATTGGCTGGTACAAAGATTTCCGGCACTAGCCGATTATGTTCCAAGCCAGGAGGAACTGCTGCAACATGTCGGCACGGCGGCCAAATCCGCGGGTGCTTTTCTGGTCACGGTCCTTTCGCGCATGACCACCACGACAGCCACATTAGTTCTCAATTTGTTTGTAATGCTTTATGCCATGTTTTTCTTCTTCAAAGACGGCCAAAAAATTCTGGAACGGATTTTTTATTACCTTCCCTTAAATGATGAGGATGAAGCACGAATGCTCGCCCGATTCACGTCGATCACGCGAGCGACCATCAAAGGCACTGTGATAATTGGAATAATTCAGGGCGCGCTGGCGGGCATCGCCTTTTGGATTGCGGGTATCCAAGGCGCCGCGTTCTGGGGAACGATTATGACGATATTTTCGATCCTGCCCGGCATCGGCGCGGCCCTGGTGTGGGTACCGGCGGTCATCATTCTGTTTGTTAACGGTCAATACGTAGCGGCGACGTTACTGCTGGTTTGGTGCGTCACAGTCGTCGGGACAGTGGACAATTTTCTTCGCCCGGTACTTGTCGGCAGGGACGCGAAGATGCCAGATCTTCTCATTTTGGTCGGCACGCTCGGTGGATTGTTCCTCTTCGGTCCAATCGGATTCATTGTCGGACCAATCGTCTGTGGTCTCTTTCTAACGGTGTGGGACATTTACGGCGCCATGTTCAAGGAAGTTCTGCCGCCAGTAAAAAGCCTTCGGGCGTCAGACCAAAATGCCATCGCCGGCGCGTCCGGAGAGTCTTTGAATCGCTAATTCCAACGAAAGTATGATTGCTCAAGTTTGCATGCTAATCGAAAATCTGCGTTGTATTCCGGTAGGGAGAAAATGAGTAAAACGTTCGAAAGCTCTCGCGCACCTGAGCCCGTCGGCGCGTTCCCGCACGCAAAACGAGTTGGTAACTTGTTGTTTCTGTCGGGCATCGGCCCACGGAAACGTGGCAGTAAGGAAATTCCCGGAGTGACGCTCAATCCAGAGGGTCGCATCGTCAGTTACGACATCGAAACGCAATGTCGCGCTGTGTTTGAAAACGTGCGTCTCGTGCTTGAAGACTCCGGCGCGACGTGGAACGACATTGTCGATGTCACCGTGTTCTTGACGAACATGAAAAAGGATTTTCAGACCTACAACAAACTTTACGCCGAACATTTTGCAGGTGAAGGCAAGCCAAATCCGACACGAACGACGATCGAAGTCGGCGCGTTGCCAACACCGATTGCGATTGAGCTTAAAGTCATTGCAGCGGTGAAATGATTCCGGGGTAAACGGTAGCTAAAGCGACCTGTTTAAGGCGACGGTGCGTCAAACTTCCTTTAGTCGATTGCGATTACGAGAATGAGCCAGAGCAAAATCAAGAAACATCGATTTCGCGTTCTTGGCGCTGACCACACGGGCATCACGGTCTCGAATCTCGAGCGATCGCTGGCATTTTGGCGAGACGTACTCGGTTTCGAGTTTTCACATACGGCACATCAAACCGGAAAGCTGGCTCAAGAGATCACTGGCGTCCAAAATGCCGAGATCAAACTCGGAGTCGTAAAAACACCTGGTGGTCACAAGATCGAACTGCTCGAATATCTTGCGCCGCAGGAGCGTAAACAGGACGCCCATCTTCGTCCTTGCGACGTTGGTTCCGCGCACGTTGCGCTTATCGTCGACGATCTCGACGCGATCTTAGACGCGATTGACGCGTCCGGTTGGAAAGCTGCTGGTAAACCGCAGACCCTTCAGTCGGGTCCAAACGCTGGGAAGCGTGTCGTCTACGTTCTCGATCCAGATGGCGCGATCATCGAATTCATGCAGCAACCACGAATAGTTGATAGTTGAAAGCTAATAGCTGATATCTGAGACGCCGTGTGCTGCATCTGAATTGAGCGTTGGACGTAGTAGCCCCGTTCAATATGAATTTTTCTACGAACGAAGATTTCGCCTTACAACTGGATGCCGCGGATCCACTGCGCCTTTGCCGCGACAGGTTTTATCTCCCGCTGGGCAAAGATCACAAGCCACTGATCTATTTTGCCGGTAATTCGTTAGGCTTGATGCCAAAATCGGCCATAGCACTCGTCGAAGAAGAATTAGACAACTGGGCGAAGCTTGGAGTCGATGCGCATCACGCGGCCGGGACGCCGTGGTACACCTATCACGAAGCGTTGCGTGAACCGATCGCCCGAGTCGTCGGCGCAAAGCCGTCAGAGGTGATCTGCATGAACAGTCTCACAGTGAACCTGCATCTGATGATGGCGACTTTTTATCGGCCGACCAAATCGCGTTTCAAGGTCTTGATGGAGGATCCCGCGTTTCCCTCTGATACCTACGCGATCAAGACGCAGATTGTGCATCATGAGCTTGATCCCAGGGATGCGCTCATTCTCGCGCGACCGCGCAAAGGGGAGTTCACCATCCGAACGGACGATATTATCGATCTCATCGAGAAGCATGCCGATCAATTAGCAGTTGTGATGCTCGCCGGCGTGAACTTCTTCACGGGGCAATTCTTCGATATGAAGAGAATCACTGCCGCCGCGCAGTCACGCGACATTACCGTTGGGTTCGATCTCGCCCACGCCGTTGGAAACATGCCGTTGACGTTGCACGATTGGAACGTCGATTTTGCCGTGTGGTGTTCATACAAATATCTCAACGCCGGTCCCGGTGCAGTCGCGGGAGCGTTCGTCCACGAGCGTCACGCGACCAACACAGAATTGCCGCGACTCGCCGGCTGGTTCGGCAACGACCCAAAGACGCGGTTCCGATTGCACTTGGAACCGGAATTTGTGCCGGTTGCGTCGGCAGATGGTTGGCAAATAAGTAACCCACCAATTCTTGCGATGGCACCGTTGCGCGCGTCCCTCGCCGTCTTCGACAGCGCGGGCGGAATCGAACGGCTGCGCGCAAAGTCGATCAAGCTTACCGGCTATCTCGAATTCTTGTTAACGGACATTGGATCGAAAAAGTTCACGATCATCACATCCCCCAATCCTGCTGAGCGCGGTTGCCAATTGTCAATCCTGGCACACGAGCACCCGAAGGAATTGTTAAAAGAGCTCGAAGGCGCCGCTGTGAAATGCGATTTTCGTGAACCAAACGTTATCCGCGTCGCCCCTACTCCGCTTTACAACACGTTCTACGAAGTCTGGCGTTTCGCGAGGATCCTGGCTGAGCATCAATAGTAGCCGTGTCGATAATCGTAGAACGGGCTTTCTACGGATTTTTGCGTTGAAGCGCGACGGCAAACGGGTGCAGTTCCGCCGTCATTAGGCCGCCTGCTACGGCGGGATCTTCCTCCATGAACTTTCGCGCTGCATTTTCATCGGGCGCCTCAAAAATCGCAATTCCAAATGTCTTGTCGCCCGGCTCTGATGTTCTGCCCGCAAGAATTAATTGACGAGACTTAGTCGCCTCTTGAAGCCGGGTGAAATGCCGATCAAGCACGGCGTTATCTTCTTTAGTCCACGCTGAATCCACATAAAGCCGCGGCACCAATTTCAAGACATAGATAAATTGCTGCGGCTTGCCGGTTTTGGATTCTTGAGCAGTCAGCGAGTGTACGATTGTAAAAATGCAAATCAGCGGAATGAATAGTTGGCGGTGTCGGTTTTTCATATCGGTTACGGGTTGCGGTGTGGCGCTCACAATGTGCGACTCATCACTAGTGTATGACCGCCGCATTTGTAGTTGCAATACCGGTTGCAAAGTGCGAAAAGCCTGACCAAGAATGAGGACATTCAAAACAGTTCTTAGCGTTTTTCTCGTTCTTGCGTTGCTGGTCCTGGCCAACGCGGCATGGGCCAAAGATGAGCGGTCAATCAAGGATTTGGCCAAGGCCCTCACCAAGCTTGGCCCCGACGTCGATCCTGCCGAGGCCGAGCAAATTTCGATGATCGCTCACACCACAGCTCGACGTCTCGCAAAGGATTATCACGTTGTTCTAAATCCGGAGTTTCAAGCGTTCCTAGTCAACATCGGCGCTCGAAAGCGTGGTTGGTGTGGCCATTGGGCACAGGATATCGGAACGCGTTTGAAA
>DATBEX010000053.1:0-21905 GCA_036558805.1 Candidatus Udaeobacter sp. | reverse complement strand
CCAGCCCGCGCTTTTTTGTAGAGATTCTTGGGATCACGCGCTTCGCAAACTTCCAGGGGCGCATCAACGAACACTTCAATAAATTCAGCGTTACCTTCCAACGCAATCTCGCGCGCGCGGCTGCGATCCATCCGGTAAGGCGAAATGAATGCGGTAATCACAATCGTGCCGGCATCTGCCATGAGTTTGGCCACCTCGCTTACGCGACGAATGTTTTCTACGCGATCGTCCGGCGCGAACCCGAGATTTGAGTTTAATCCGTGCCGAATGTTGTCGCCATCGAGTACGTACGTATGCATGCCGCGATGGAACAGATCGCGCTCAAGTGACTGTGCGATAGTTGATTTTCCGGCTCCGGAAAGCCCGGTTAACCAGATCACCGCGCCCCGATGACCACTCCTGATCGCCCGTTCGCTTGCAGTAATTTTACCTTCAGTCCAAAAGATGTTCTTGCTCTTTGCAACCGTGCGATCCGTATAAACCCCGTCAAAAATCGTTCCGCCACCGCAGATTTTTCCGTCATCTATGATCACAAACCGTCCGAGATTCGGAATGCGATCATGATTATCGATCACTAGTGGTGAACGGGTTTGGATCGTAAGCCTGCCGATCTCGTTTCGTTCCAATTGCTCGCGCCCGTCGCTCTTCGTCTCCAACGTCGAAGAGTCCATGACTCGCTCGATTGATACGATGTCACATTTCACATCCTGGGTCGCCAACCGGAGGCTGTACAAATGTCCGATCCGCAGCGGTTCGCGCACGATCCAGAACACATCTGCGTGAAAACGATTCGTCTCGATCGGCGTTTCGTCTTCATGCGAAGCGACATAGCCGCGCTCCACAAAAATCTGCTCGCTGAGCGTAATCCCGATCGAATCTCCCGCGACGGCTGGGCGATTTTCCCGCACGTTCCATCGCTCGACCTCAGCCACCACAGAAGCCTTGTTAGCCGGCGAAAACACCAGCTGATCCCCAGCCCTGAGCGTGCCGGTCTCGATTCGGCCTGCAATAATCCTCCGCCCGTCGAAGCGGTAAACATCCTGAACACAAAAGCGAAGGGGAAGATCGACATCGAGCTTTTGTGGCTGCAGCAAATCAAGCGCTTCGAGAACGCTTGCCGCGCGGTACCATTTCATTTTCATTCCCGCCCGCGCAATATTCTCGCCTTCTTTGGCCGACGCCGGAATAAAGGTCCGCGCATCCATCCCAAGTTCACGAAGGAACTTCCGATATTCCTGCTCGATTTCCCGAAATCGTTTTTCGGAGTAATCAACAAGGTCCATCTTATTAACGACCACAATGACATGCTTGATGCCAAGCATGCTCAGAAGATAGGCGTGACGCCGGCTCTGTTCGCGCACGCCTTCATCCGCGCTGATCACAAGGATGGCTGCGTCGGCTCGGGATGCGCCCGTGATCATGTTTTTTAAAAATTCCTTGTGGCCTGGCGCGTCGATGATGGCGTATTCGCGGCGTGGCGTTCGAAAGGGAATTTCGGTAGTGTCGATCGTGACGTTTTGTTTCTGTTCCTCAAGGAGCGCATCGAGCAGGAAGGCGAATTCAAATTCCATTTTCTCCGCGGCGCATGCCTTCTTAATCTCTTCGACTTTTCCTTCGGGCAACGATCCGGTGTCATGCAAAATGCGACCGATTAGCGTGGACTTGCCATGATCGACGTGACCGACAAAAACGACGCGCAGCTTCGGCGCGATCTCTGAGGTTGAACGTTGAGCGTTTGCCTTGTCGCTCATAAGAACCCCTTCGCCCTCAGCTTCTGCATCGCATTCCGTTCGTAATGGTCCTGCGCCCGTCCGGAGCGCTCGGTCGTTTTTGTCTGTTCCAGCTCGGCAATGATTTCGTCGATCGTCGAAGCGCTGCTCTCTATGGGTTGCGTAATGGGGCTGCAGCCTAACGAACGAAATCGTTTTCCATTACGCGCAAAATACATTTGCGGAATCGGAATCTTTTCCCGCTGGATGTAGCGCCAAATATCCACCTCGGTCCAGTCCAGCAACGGTTGAATGCGAACATGCTCGCCCTTGGCGGCTGTGGTAACGAACTGGCTCCAAAATTCAGGCGGCTGATCCTTGTAATCCCATTCAAATTGCGCGTTGCGCGGCGAAAAATATCGCTCCTTTGCACGAGTTGGATCTTCATCGCGCCGAATGCCGGTGATAAGCGCGTCCCATTTGTATTCGGCAAGCACCTGTTGTAGCGCCACTGTCTTTAACTCGTGCGTGACCGTTACCGGATCGTGCGTCTCATAACTAATCCCCCGAGCCCGGGCCTCGGTGTTGATCTTAACAATCAGATTAAGGTTGTGATGTGTTCTTGCCCATTCGCGAAACTCCAGCATCTCCGGAAACTCATACGTCGTATCAATGTGCAACACGGGGAAAGGAACGCGCCCAAAAAATGCCTTGCGCGCAAGCCAGATGAGAACATTGGAGTCCTTACCCATCGACCAGGGCATGGCAATACTCTTAAAAGCGTGATATGCCTCGCGAAAAATAAAGATGCTCTGGTTCTCGAGATCGTCGAGATGAGTGCGCCCGTTCTGCGTCATAATTTTGAAAGCTCGTTCTATACAATTGGGAAGCTCATGCTGCAACGAGTGCGGCTCAAAAGGTCCCAAACGCCAGGGGCCTGAACAAGCCTCCGAGCTCCCACGGACAGGTCAGTTTCACATCATTGGATTGGGATTCGACTTGTAACGCGTTGGAATTTGGGCGCTTCGGAAGTTGCCGCATCTTGACATTGCGATTCGGCTTGCGCGTTACAAGGCACATCCTACCCTTTGGTTATGTCCGAGACACATGCGACAGCATACGACTCGAAGATCGAAGGAAACGTGATTTTTACACGTCTCGACGCAGCCCTTAATTGGGTTCGCAAGAACTCGCTTTGGCCCATGCCGATGGGCCTGGCCTGTTGTGCGATCGAATTGATGGCGGCAGCAGCATCGAGGTTTGATATTGCGCGGTTCGGCGCCGAGGTAATGCGTTTTTCGCCGCGCCAATGCGACGTAATGATTGTTGCGGGCACGGTCACTTACAAGATGGCCCTGGCGGTAAAACGAATTTACGAGCAGATGCCGGAACCGAAATGGGTGATCGCCATGGGCGCGTGCGCGTCCACAGGCGGTATGTATCGCTCGTATGCCGTGTTGCAGGGCATCGATCAACTCATTCCAGTGGACGTTTATGTTTCCGGTTGTCCGCCGCGTCCGGAGGCGTTGCTCGCCGGCTTGATGAAATTGCAGGAGAAAATTTCCCGGGAACGCTCGTTCAGAGATCAAAAGCCGGAACTTGCCGAAAAGTTCGAGGAAGCGTTCACATGAAGCACCCCCATTCATGACAGGACAGGAATTGCTCAGCGGCTTCGTCGAATCGTTCTCAAAGCAAATTCAGCAGAAAACTGAATTTCGCGGCGAAACGACGTACACAATTGCGGCCGGCGATCTTCGCGAAATCGCAGTATCCTGCCGCGACACACTTTCGTTCGATTATTTGATCGATATCACGAGCATTGACAATTTCGGGGAAGATCCTCGTTTTGAAATCGTCTACCACCTTTATTCAATGCCGCACGCAGTCCATCTGCGGTTAAAGTTAAAAGTTCCGGAGGAGGCAGACGCCGTGGACACGGTTTCCGACATATGGCCAACGGCAAACTGGCACGAGCGCGAGATCTACGACATGATGGGAATCAAATTTAACGGACATCCCGATCTGCGTCGTATTTTGATGTGGGACGGCTATCCGTTTTACCCGTTGCGAAAAGATTTCCCGCTGGAAGGCCTCCCCAGCGAAATGCCGGACGTTGCTTTCACGAAGGTAACGCCGCTGGAAGGTGGTCCCTTCGTTACAGTCCCGAGCACCGCGACCTCCAAAGACCGCGAACCGCGCGCACGTTCTCCGGAACTGTAAGCTCAATGCTGCGGCGCAGAGGTCGTGCCCTACCAACGCTAGGCTGCTGAAACCGGTGGGGCAGTCTCGGGTTTGCGCGTCGCAACCATGACGTCCGGACGCAAAGCGTCGTCACGTGGAATAATGGTCGTGGTCTTTTGCCCGGGCTTTGGATAGGCAATCCGGCTGTGAAGCATCATTAAGAGCGTGAACCGAAAACGCTCGGCGATGATTTTAAGTTCTCCAAGCGTCAGGTCGCAATCATCCAGTTGTCGATCGCTTATCCGTTCCTCAATTATTTCATTAACCAGTGTTTCGATCTTTGCTGGAGTCGGCTTCTCCAAGCTGCGTGAGGCGCTTTCGATGGCGTCGGCCAAACTGACGATGGCGCTTTCTTTCGTCTGCGGTTTCGGGCCCCCGTAACGAAAACTCTCTTCCTTCACCTCTGGAATATCGTCCTCGCGCAGTTTCATGATCTTCCCGCCGGCACGCGCGTCCTCATGCTGCTGGAGTGCTCGTTGATAAAAATAGCGAACAAGCGATGTGCCGTGATGCTCCTGAATGATATCGATGATGCGCTGATTAAGTTTGTGCTTTAAGGCGAGATCAACACCTTCTTTCACATGCGCGATGATAATCAAGGCGCTCATCGTCGGCGCGAGGTCATCGTGCGGGTTGCGTTCAAAGCTCATGTTTTCGGTGAAGTATTCCGGCTTCACCAACTTGCCGACGTCATGAAAATAGGCACACACGCGGCAAAGCGTTGCATTTGCGCCGATCGCTTCCGCCGCGGCTTCCGCGAGGTTGGCCACGACCAGGCTGTGATGATAAGTCCCGGGCGCTTCAATGGTCATTTGGCGCAGCAACGGATGGTTAAGGTCGGACGCTTCCAGCCAGGAAATGTCCGTCGTGATTTGAAACAAATTTTCCAGAATCGGCAGCGCACCGCCAACCAGAGTCGCGGTCAAAATTCCGTTGCCGACCGCAAGTGCGCTTTGCAGTCCAATCATGCCCCAGTCGTTTGCCGTCGGATAAAGCCAATTGATTGGTCCGATTAGACCAAACGCCAGCGATAATAGCCAGATGGCGAGCCCGACCCAGAATCCGGCACGGATCAACTGACCGCGGCGCCGAACCTGCAACGTGAGTGACACCGCTGTGAATCCGCTAATCAGACTCGTTATCAGCAGCGACGCGTCAATTGGACCGAACAAGGCGCTACCCCAGAGACTTACAAAAAATGCGGCATAAAGCCCGTGATGCCGGCCCAATAAGACGCTGAGCACAAGCGGCGCAAATGCATAGGGCATGATCAACCCCGCCATTTCCGGCCGTAGGAATCGGTAGCTGCCACTGTTGCAAAGGACGAGCAGCAGTTTGATAACAGCGAGTTGCAGCAGAATAACGCCAAAGATGAGAAGGATGCGTGAGCTTCGCGAAAAGCTCTTGGGCTGGTTAATCCAAAGCTGAGTGATCGCGGTGGCCAGAACCAGCAGTGCAATCACAAAATTCTTCGTCGGCTCCGGCTGCTGGCCACTAAAGACGAGAAATGCGAGTCCACCGACAAATACCGCGAAGATCACAACCTTGACGAAGGGCGAGTATTCCAGGTTGCGCTTTAGTTCGCTGCGCCCCCGGCGGCGGCGCATTTTCCGCGAAGCGAGGCCGCGCCTGACAAGTCTCCCGCGCTTAAAAAAATCGAACATTCGTTTTTATTTACGTGACGATGGCGCAGGCGACCGGTGCTGCTGGTAAGCGCCGATTATGGCGCGCACCAATTCATGCCGCACAACGTCCCGCTCGGTAAAGTACACAGTAGCAATTCCAGGAACAACCTTTAATGCCTGCAATGCTTCCACGACTCCAGAACGCTTGTTCGCCGGCAGGTCAATCTGCGTGACGTCGCCAGTCACGACGCATTTGGAATTCAAACCGATTCGCGTTAACAGCATGAACATCTGCTCCGTGGTTGTGTTTTGGGCTTCATCCAGGATAACAAAAGCGTTATTCAACGTGCGTCCGCGCATATACGCCAGCGGGGCCACTTCAATGGTTTGCCGCGCAATGGCGCGCTCCATTTCCTCTGGTTCTAACATTTCACGCAGGGCGTCGTAAAGTGGGCGCAGATACGGTGTAATCTTTTGTTCAAGGTCGCCTGGAAGAAAACCGAGCGCTTCGCCGGCCTCCACAGCGGGCCTCGTCAGGATAATGCGTGCTACCTGCTCTTTCTTCAAAGCCGCCACCGCCATCGCGACGGCCAGGTAGGTTTTTCCCGTACCGGCTGGCCCGATTCCAAAAACGACGTCGTGCTTTTGAATTGCCTCGACGTATGCTCGCTGATTTGCGCTTCTCGCAACAATGGGGGGCTTACGCGACGAAGTCGTAATTTTGGTCGAAACAACGTCGCCCAGATTCTCATCGCGCTCTTCGCTCACTGCCTTGAGCGCATAATTAAATTCGTGCTTCTGAATGTCCACGCCTTGCCGGCGCGCTTTCTCAAGTTGCTCAAAAACGTGCTGCGCTTTATCGACATGGCTCGCGTCTCCTTCCAGTTTTACCCAGCCTTCGCGGGTAGTCACTTTCACGCCGAGCGAATCCTCAAGGTTTTTCAAGAGTTTAATGTCATTGGCGTAGAGCGACTGCAAGGCGCGCGGACTCTCAAACTCAAGGGTGCGAGTCTCAGTCATCATCAAACCGTGGCATCGGCATCCTTGCCGATTGCGTGTTGCCTAAGAGCCAATGCCACTAACCCTACCCTACCGGAAACCATATACCAGCGCCCAATGCGTCCGCTCCTCTGGCGATTGCTCGACGCTAACGATGATAAAATAGCTCCCCGTGGTCTTTGGAATAACGTGGGCCGCCGCAGAATGACCTTTCTCCCAGCCGTCTGGTTGTTCCGCCAGTTTTCCGTCCGAGTCATAAATATGAACCGACACCTTGGCTTTATCGACTTCTGTTCCCAACCAGAACCAATATTCGTTTCCCTTGAACAATTGCTGGCGCACTGCCTTTTTTTCTCCGGAAGCAAGGTCGCCTCCCCAGTAGTCCTCACGCACTTGAAATCCTTCCTTTACATATGGTTCTGCCGCCTGAAGAGCAAACGACTGTGCGTCATCCACGGAAGCGACGCTCGTCCGCTCCATTACGACAACGACCGCCAGCAGAAGGCTGGCGCGTAAAACAAGTTTCGCTAAACGGTTCATCGAAATTCCTACTCTCTCGTGACGATACCGTTGCCGAGCCGCGTTGTAATCTCGTTGACCTTCTTCACTGATTCGGCAGGAATTTGAGCACTGCCAACGTCGATTAGCGGCTTCACTTCCACCAGGGCGTCCTGGATTTGGTGAATAATCGGGAGGTTAAACTCAGGCATGGCCTTTAATCTTGTCTGAAAATAAGTGAGGAGATCCGGCTGGTGAAGCAGCTCGGCGCCATCGTTGGAAAAATGCTGTTTCACCACAGAAGTCAATACTTCTGTTCCACGAAGCCACCCGCCCAGGCTAACGAGCTGCGATAATTTTTCGTCGTGCACTTCGTTCATTGCCTGTTGCACGCTATTTTGCGTGCGATCCAGTTCCTGCCGAACATTTTCCCAATTGCGTTTGTCCGCCGCCTCGACGATCGCCTTCGCATGTGGCGTGATTGAATTTCCTACGCCAATCCCCTTCGCGAGCGCCAGGACACGTTGGCCAATCTCCTTTACTGTCGGCGCGTCTTCCGCTTGCACAGCGATAAAACCATCGGCGATCACGGTGCCCAGTAACAGGGCGATACGCGGTCGCTCGGTGAAGTTCGGTCCCTTATCGCTACGGACGTGTTCCTTCCAATTGACCGCACCCAGCTTATTCAGGGCTCCAAAAATTTCGTTGGGCAACGGCACCACAACATCTTCCACAGTCGTGGATAATTGGTTAATATTGATATGCTGCGGAGCCTGCGCACCTTGCGCGCACATGGCAATGCCAAAGACTGCAGCTACAATTAACTTCAAATGTTTACTAAACAGCATCATGGGAGCTTCGAATGTTGATTTCGGGTTCGTATTCAGGATTTAATGAAGCGAAGCTTAAGCAGAACCGCTGCCGTACACAAATCCCTGCTCAAAACATTTTGAATCGTCCTAACCAAAACACCATCTTACCTCTGCGGCGTCCCTGTCACCATTTCATATGGATCTGACCCGGCTAGAGCAGATTCTCGATCGCGCGTCTTCCCAGCGAATTACGGTCATCGGCGATCTGATGCTCGATGAATTTGTGTGGGGGAAAGTGGGCCGTATCTCGCCTGAGGCACCCGTTCCGGTCGTGGAGGTGACTGGAGAATCATTTTACCCGGGAGGCGCCGCCAACGTCGCGCGCAACCTCCGCGAGTTCGTGAACCGGGTCGCCATCATCGGCCTGTTAGGCAAAGATCGTAGCGGTCAACAACTCCGTGAATTGCTGTCCGAGCAGAAGATCGACACCTCGAATGCCGTTGAAGAGGCAGCGTTTCACACGATCGTCAAAACGCGCATCATCGCGCGGCATCAGCAAGTTGTTCGTGTCGATCGCGAAAAGTTTGTCGGACCATCCGCGCGTCAAATCCAAGAGGTCGCGACGGCAGTCCGAAAGAAAATCCCGGAGACCGACGCGATTATTTTCGAGGACTACGGCAAAGGTTTTCTATCAAGCGACCTGGTGTCGCAAATAGTGGATGCCGCGCGCTCAGCTGGGAAGATCGTCGCTGCGGACCCCAATCCCCGTAACCTGGTGGAATGGCGGGGCCTGACAGTGATAAAGCCGAACCGTAGTGAAGCTTTTCTCGCCGCAGGTATTCCCAGTGGTGAGCCGGATTCCAATCCATCGCACGATGCCAGTCTGAAGCGCGCCGGTGAAACGCTGCTCAAAAAATGGGAAACAGAAAATGTCCTCATCACGCTGGGCGAACACGGCATGATGCTTTTCCAAAAAAAAGAAACGCCACACTACATACCCACCAAGGCGAAAGAGGTTTTTGATGTCTCTGGCGCGGGCGATACGGCGATCGCTCTCTTTACGCTCGGGCTCGCCTGCGGAGCGACTCCAACTGAAGCGGCGGAAATCGCCAACCATGCGAGCGCAGTGGTCGTGAGCAAGCTGGGAACCGCGACTGTTACGCGAGATGAATTGATGGCCAGTTTTCGGAAGGACCCTGAAAGTGGCTAACGAATTGTCTCCTGCCGTCTTTATCGATCGCGATGGCACAATCATCGAGGATGCGGATTATTGCTCCCACCCAAAACAAGTGAAGATCTTGCCCGGCGCTGCTGAGGCATTACGGCGCTTAAAATCAAAGGGATTCAAACTTATTGTTATCACGAACCAAAGCGGCATCGGTCGGGGCTTTTTCACAGTGGACGAATATCGTTCTGTCGAATCGGAAGTTTCACGGCAACTGGGCCAGGGCTTGATCGATGCAACTTATTTTTGCTCGGACGTTCCCGGTCAACATTCCAGTCATCGCAAGCCATCGCCCGGAATGATTTTGCAAGCCCAGCGAGAGCACCAAATTGATCTGGCACGTTCGTTCTTTATCGGCGACAAGGAGATCGACGTGGAGTGCGGCCACAACGCCGGCGTGCGCACAATCCGGGTTCAAACCGGATTTGATCGCAACATCACAGGGAGCAGTGCGGATTGGACCGCGAAAGACCTGTCGGCCGCGGCGCAGGTTATCTTAGATCAACAGGTATGACCCTGGCTCCCTGGGATGAGTAAAGCGGTTGGAATTATTCCTGCTCGATGGAATTCTACGCGTTTTCCGGGAAAACCACTGCATCTCATAGATGGTAAGCCGCTTTTGAAACGTGTCTGGGAGCGATGCGTGCGCGCCAAAAAACTGGACTTGGTTATCATCGCGACCGACGACATGCGGATCGCCTCTGCTGCGTTTGATTGGGGCGCCGACGTTGCGCTCACTTCGTCGAGACACCGCAGCGGCACCAATCGAGTTGCTGAAGTGGCGAAAGAAACAAAGCAGTTCGCGTACGTGATTAATATCCAAGGCGATGAGCCGCTGATCGATCCGCGTTTGATCGACAAGCTTGTGGAAAAACTGCGTTCCAATCACAGAGTCGAAATCGTGACGGCTGCACATCCATTCGAGAATCCGGCGGACGCTTCTTCTCCACACCAGGTGAAGGTCGTTCTCGACCTTTGCGGTAACGCTCTTTACTTCTCTCGTGCGCCGATTCCATCTCTGCGAAGAGACGGCTTCTCAGCTGTTGTGTCGACTGGTCAACCGCGCGGCCGCTTTCTCTTTCTTCGCCACCAGGGAATTTATGGATTCCGACGGGGGACGCTGCTCCAATTTGTGAAATGGAAATCAAGCCCTCTGGAACGCGCTGAGTCGCTGGAACAATTGCGCGCACTGGAAAATGGTGTAAAAGTTCATGTGCTCGTTACTGCTAAAGGATCGCCTGGCATTGACACGCCAGAAGACGCAACCGCGCTGGAACAAAAGCTTGTCCGCACAAAACGAAGAGCGCGGTCGTGAAATACATTTTTATCACTGGCGGTGTGATTAGTTCTCTGGGCAAAGGATTGACGGCCGCCTCGCTCGGAACGCTGCTCGAAGCGCGTGGTCTACGCGTTGTTCTCCAAAAATTCGATCCGTATCTGAACGTCGATCCCGGCACGATGAATCCTTTCCAGCACGGCGAGGTCTATGTGCTGGACGACGGCGCGGAAACCGATCTCGATCTCGGCCACTATGAACGCTTCACCAATTGCGTTCTAACGCGCCACAATAATCTCACCAGCGGCCAGGTCTACGAGTCGGTCATCTTGAAGGAACGACGAGGGGATTATCTCGGGAAAACCGTGCAGGTGATTCCACACGTCACCGATGTGATTAAGGAACGGATCCGCGAAATTTCCGACGAAAGTAAATACGACGTCGTTATTACGGAGATAGGTGGCACAACAGGTGACATTGAAGGCCTGCCATTTTTGGAAGCCATTCGCCAGTTCATTCTTGAAGTTGGGGCGCAAAATGTGGTGAACATGCACGTCACGCTCGTTCCCTACATTAAAGCCGCTCACGAGCTGAAGACGAAACCAACCCAGCAAAGCGTAGCCAAGTTACGCGAGATCGGTTTGCAACCGCAGGTCTTGATTTGCCGCACGGAACGAATGCTCGACATCGATCTGCGGCGAAAGCTCTCAATGTTTTGCAGCGTTGCGGAAAAAGCGGTAATCGAAGAGCGCGACGTTGCGCATACCATTTATGAAGTGCCGCTGACACTTCACGCCGAAGGTTTGGACCAACTGGTGTGCGACCTTTTGGGCTTAAAAACGAGGCAGCCCGACCTCGCAGGATGGAAAGATTTTGTGAAGCGCGTGATTAGCCCTGCGAAACGAATCAGAATTGCTGTTATTGGCAAATATTTTGAAGTCCGGGACGCTTACAAGAGCATTTACGAATCCCTCACGCACGCAGCTGCGAGCGAAGATTGCGGAATCGACCTTGAACTCATCGACGCGGAATCACTGCAGGATGGAGTCAACGGCCAGTTAAAAGATGTATCCGGGGTCTTGATTCCAGGCGGTTTTGGCCTTCGCGGTGTTGAAGGGAAAATCAGGGCTGCCCGCTTCGCGCGCGAACACGGCGTTCCTTATCTCGGTCTTTGTCTCGGAATGCAGGTGGCGACGATCGAGTTTGCTCGGAACGCCTGCGGCATCAAGGACGCGAATAGTACTGAGTTTGACAAGAACACGAAAGAACCGGTGATCTCACTGCTGGAAGAACAGCGAGGCGTCAAAAACATGGGTGCCAGCATGCGTCTTGGTACGTGGCCAACGAAGATCGCCAAAGACACACTCGCAGAGAAAATCTATGGCAGTGCCGAAGTGATGGAGCGCCACCGCCACCGATACGAGTTCAACATGAAATATCGCGACCGAATGAATGAGAAGGGATTCGTCATTTCCGGCACGTCACCAGACGGCACGCTGGCCGAATTGATCGAACTCCGCGACCATCCTTATTTCGTTGGATGCCAATATCACCCTGAGTTCCAAAGCAAACCGAACAAGCCGCATCCGCTTTTCAAAGGATTCATTCACGCGTGTCTTGAACATCAGAGCGGTGCGAAGCACGCTCCAAGCGGTCAAGAATCGCCGCGCCGAGTCCCTGAGCAGGAACTCGTTCTGCAACGATAAGATCCAGTTCCAGCTCATCGAGTTCGCGTAAACACCGAAACAAATTCGCGGCGGCGACGCGTAGATCCCGGCGTTCGCTCAGACTGCGGACGGCTGCAAACTTTTCTTTCGGAATTAACGCACTCCAAGCAAGCAATCCAACACGGCGATTTTCCATCGGCACGAACGATTCGGCGTTGTCGATCAGGCGAAGCGGGGTTTCCGGTGCGTAATGCAGTGGCAACTGACCTGGTACAGAAATGGTCTTCGGCGCGCCAACGATATTGATCCTACCAAACTCGGCGAGCTGTTCAGCTGTGATCGGGCCGCGTCGCAGGATATCAATCTCGTCCCCGCGCACGGCAATAATAGTCGATTCGATACCGTGTTTGGTTGGGCCGGCGTCGATAATTAGCGGAATGCTCCCGCTGAGTTCGTCAAAGACGTGCTGAGCAGTGGTAGGACTAACCCGGCCAAACCGGTTTGCGCTTGGCGCGGCAAGAGGTTTGCCAAATGCGGAAATGATCTCGGCGAGAACCGGATGTGAACTCATTCTTACAGCGACGGTATGGAGCCCAGCAGTAACGATTTCTGGAATAATTGCCTGACGATCCAAGACCAGCGTGAGCGGCCCGGGCCAGAATTGCGTGATCAGTTTTTCAACCTGGACACGCGATCGGTTATCAATTTTTGCCAGACGCTCCAACCATTGTTTGTCAGGCAGATGAACAATCAGCGGGTCAAACCCTGGTCGCTCTTTCGCTTCGAAAATCTTTGCAACCGCAACAGGATTGAGCGCATCAGCCGCAAGTCCGTAGACGGTTTCTGTCGGAAGCGCGACAACTTCGCCTTTGCGCAGCAGTTCGACGGCGCGCTCTACAGCTGCAGGGTGTTTATCACGCAGTGGAGATGCAGAGACAGGCAACGGCCCACCGGGATCACGGATCGCCGAAACTGTTTCGGTTTTCACCTTGGCAGTTTCGCCGAAAGGACCGTCTCGGATTGTTTCTTGCGAAATGCTTCCAATTTCTCTCGAACGGTTTTATCAGAAGTGGCCAGAATGGCGACCGCAAGCAGCGCAGCGTTTTTAGCGCCGGCTTCGCCGATGGCCAGCGTGCCGACAGGGATCCCGCCCGGCATTTGAGCAGTTGAAAGAAGCGAATCGAGTCCCTGCAGCTTCGATTGAATCGGCACCCCTAAAACCGGAAGCCAGGTATGGGCCGCGATGACTCCCGCCAAATGGGCCGCGCCCCCTGCGCCGGCAATGACAACGCGCAGGCCGCGCGCCGCTCCATTGCGCGCGAACTCAGTTGTCGCGTCTGGCGTTCGATGCGCAGAAAGAACGTGCGCCTCGTTAGGCACGCCGAGCTCATCAAGCGTCTCGACGGCATGACGCATGGTTTCCCAATCTGACTTGCTGCCCATAATGACAGCAACCAACGGCTTTGATTCAGACATGTGCGAATTGTAGGGCGATTCTTTAAAAGGCCAAGCCCGGGCCGCGGATTTCATCGACCCCGTGCTTCGTATCTGGCTGAAGCCGGATGTTAATGAGATATTATATGGTGACCCAAACTGGCAGATCAATCGTTCTCATCGGCATGATGGGCGCTGGAAAATCTTCCGTTGGCCACTGTTTATCCCGCCAAACCGGCCTCACCTTGTTTGATACCGATGACATGGTGAAATCGAAGTTTGGAATGTCGATCCCGGAGATTTTCTCGATACACAGCGAGAATAAATTCCGAAAGGCAGAAACGGACGCCCTCCGAAAAATATCCTCCCATGAATGCGCAATCATCGTGACTGGCGGCGGGATCGTATTGCGCGAAGAAAACCTTAACCTTTTGAAGCGACTTGGCGCAGTCGTGTGGTTGAAGGCAGACGAAGGAACGCTTTTCAAACGAGCTTCACGAACGGGCAATCGTCCGTTACTGCAGTGCAAAAACCCCAGAGATTCATTCTCACAAATGTTGCGAGCGCGTCTTCCTCTTTATGCGAAGGTTGCCGATATTCGCGTCGATACATCGGCGCTTACTGATGACGAAGTCGCCGTAGCAATCTTAAGCAAGTTCAAGCGGTACTGTCGTAATTCAGCGCCGCTACCGCCTGATGACTGAGTCTATACATCCAATTAATCGCGAAGTCGGATATCTGGCAGTGAAAACACGACTTATCTCGTTTGCACGCGAGATTGGTTTCGACTCCTGCCGTGTCGCGGCTTGCCGTTCCGCGCCACATGCAGATGAATTTCGAAATTGGCTCGGTGAAGACCGACACGGCGAGATGAGTTACATGGAACGTGCGGACGAAAAACGGTGTAATCCGCAGAAAGTATTGCCGGGCGCCATGTCGATCGTCGTTTTTGCACTGAATTATTTCCAGGGAACCGCGGCCCGCGGGGCCGAGGTTACAGGAAAGACAGGCAGAATCGCGCGTTATGCCTGGGGCGACGACTACCACGATCTGATCGCGGGCAAGCTGCAAAAGATCGATAAGTTTCTTCGCGGGTTCGGCGGGCAACAGAAATGTTACGTTGATACCGGGCCGATCTTGGAACGCGATCACGCATCCCAAGCAGGCATCGGGTGGCATGGCAAGAGCACAATGCTAATCGATCAACGACTTGGGACGTGGTTTTTTCTTGCGGAGGTTTTGACGACTCTCGATCTGCCCCCAGATGAGTCTGTGCCGGATCGCTGCGGAACCTGCGAGCGCTGCATCAAAGCTTGTCCGACGGGTGCAATCACGGCTCCTCATCGTCTGGATGCACGGCGCTGCATTTCGTATCTAACAATTGAACTGAAGGGTTCGATCCCGCTTGAGTATCGGCCGCTCATCGGAGACAGAATTTTTGGTTGTGACGATTGTCTCGATGCCTGCCCGTGGAACCGTTTTGCCCGGGTCTCACGCGAAGCCGCGTTCTCTGCACACTCCTCAACTGTAGGCATGCCACTGCGCGATTATCTCAGTTTGAATGACGAAGCGTTCCGTGAGCAATTTCGAAATTCGCCGATAAAACGGGTCAAACGGCGCGGTTTTTTGCGTAATGTCTGCGTTGCACTAGGTAACGTTGGAGATCCGTCCGACTTGCAAGCGCTCGAGCATGCCGCGACCGACCCGGAATCGCTAATCGCGGAGCACGCGGAATGGGCCATTCAGCAGATTCGATTTCGCCACTCGCTTAACCGATCCAATTCGCAAACGATACCGATCTGATGCACGAAAGGCGTAATTAATTGAATCCGAAACCGTTCCCAGGCGCATCCCAGAATAGTTATGAACGGGATTTCGTTTGCAAGGGTCAAACAAGCGACTGATTCTGACGCCTTCACCCCACGAACCGCTTCGCCCATGCACCAAGCTGTAAGCACACCTGCGCCCACGCCGTTAACCACGAAGCAGCGTCGCGCCCGACGTAAGAAGCGAATTATTTACGGATCGATCGCCCTGGTTGTGCTCTGGATCGTCGCGTCGATTATTTGGAGCAAGCGCGAGAAGCCGATTCCGGTCACAACGGAGGCAGCTATTCAAAAAACAATCGTGCAAACCGTGTCGGCCACGGGGAAAATACAACCTGAGATTGAAGTCAAGATTTCGCCCGAAGTTGCTGGTGAAATCATTGAACTCCCCGTCGAAGATGGAGTGCGAGTCAAAAAAGGCGACTTGTTGGTGAAGATTAAACCCGACTCGTATAAGGCTCTTCTCGAACAACAGGAGGCAGCGATCAGTGCAGCGAAAGCGACTAATCTGCAGCAAAAAGCGACGATGGAGAAAACAGAGCACGACCTCAAACGGTCCGACGACTTGTTCAATAAGAAACTGATCTCAGAACAGGAATACAACGCTGCGCAAGCAGCCTCCGACGTGGCCAAAAACACCTTTGAAAGTTCGCTGCACGAAATCGAACGGGCCGAGGCAAGCTCGAGCCAGGCACGCGATCAACTTTCCAAGACCACGATTTATTCACCTCTGGATGGAACAATCACCATTCTGAACAGCAAACTCGGCGAACGTCTGGTTGCCACAGGGCAATTTGCCGGCACAGAAGTGATGCGCGTCGCCGACCTTACCCACATGCAGGCTATTGTGGATGTGAACGAGAATGATGTCGTGAACGTCAAGCTCGGAGACAAGGCCAGTGTCAAAATAGACGCTTACGGCGATCGCAAGTTTAAGGGCGTAGTGCAGCAAATCGCCAATACCGGAAAAACCACTGGCACAGGCACGCAGGAGGAAGTTACAAATTTCGAGGTAAAAATTCGCATTGACGATCACGATGTGGCATTGCGTCCAGCGCTCAGTTGTACCGCGGACATCCAGACTAACGAGGTGAAAGATGCCGTGGCCGTGCCGATGCAGGCCGTAACCATCCGGACCGGTGAGAGCAATCTGAGCCCGGAAGAAATCGAAAAGAAAAAGCAAAAGGTCACGCAGCGCGACAAAGGCGACAATAACGCGGAGTTCGTCGACGGGCGCGCGGAAAAGGCGGCGCAGAAAGAAGAACGCGAAAAACTCGCAAAGGTCGTCTTTCTGAAAAAAGGCGGCAAAGCGCAGATGGTGAAAGTGACCACTGGCATTTCCGATGACACCTACACGGAAATCAAAAGTGGCATTAAGCCCGGCGACGAAGTGATTTCTGGCAGTTACAGTGCGATCAGCCGGAAGTTGAAAGAGGGCGTGAAGGTCACCCTCGACAAAGAAGCAACAAAGTGACCAGTGATGAGTGACAACATCAGGCCGGTGGGCCCGGTCGTGATCGACATTGAGAATATCACCAAAGACTACGTCATGGGTGAGGAAGTGGTCCGAGCGCTGCGCGGCGTGACCTTACAGATACGCCGTAACGAATACCTGGCCATCATGGGGCCGAGCGGCAGCGGTAAATCGACGCTCATGAACATGCTCGGTTGCCTCGACACTCCAACGTCCGGCCGCTACGAATTCAACGGAAAAAGCGTCGCCGAAATGGACGATGACGAGCTCGCCGCCGTTCGCAATCGCGAGATCGGCTTCGTGTTTCAAACGTTCAACCTCCTTCCAAGGTCAACCTCGTTGCGAAATGTCGAGCTGCCGCTCGTTTACGCCGGCGTCGATCCTGAACGACGCGAAGCGCGCGCGACCCAGGTGCTGGCAGATGTCGGCCTGGGCGATCGTATTCATCACAAGCCGAATGAACTCTCCGGCGGTCAACGCCAGCGCGTGGCCATTGCCCGCGCGCTCGTTAACGGACCATCGATTATTCTCGCGGATGAGCCGACTGGAAACCTGGATTCCAAAACCGGCGACGAAATCATGGAGTTGTTCGAAAATTTATATCAGCACGGCAACACAATTATCCTCGTTACGCATGAGCGCGACATTGCCGCCCACGCGCGTCGCACGGTGCATTTGCGAGACGGACTCATCGAGATGGACCACGTGGGATTTATTCCCGAGCTCGACCTCCCGGTTGCGGGATAACGCGACATGAAACGTTTTCTCTACGAGCTGAGCGAAAGCTGGAAAATCGCCGCCGCGCAAATGCGGTCGAATTTGACGCGCTCAACCCTTACCGCACTCGGGGTCATCATCGGCATCATCGCTGTAACGTTGATGGGCACAGCGGTGAGCGGGATATCCATAGGTTTCGACAAAAGCATGGCCGTGCTGGGCGATGACGTCCTTTACGTTACGCAGTGGCCGTGGAAACCGGTGGACGATTGGTGGAACTACCGGGATCGCAAAAAAATCAAAACCGAATACGCCGAGACTCTAAATCGGATGATCGCGGCGACTCCGAACTCAAATCTCGTTGTGGCCGTGCCAACATCAAATTTCATGCGATCGGTTAAGTATGAGGGCAATCAGGTGGACAACGTTTTCGTTCTTGGGACGACATCGGATTTCATCGTGACATCGACAATCGATTGTACGGCTGGGCGATTCTTCAACGAACTCGAATCGCGTGGGGGTGCCAACGTTGTGGTAATCGGCTACGACATCGCCGATGCACTTTTTCCTTCCGAAAACCCGATCGATAAATCAGTGCTGATCAACGGTCAGTTATTCAAGGTCATCGGCGTAAATACGCGACAAGGCACCTTCCTCGGGTTGTTCAGCTGGGACTCGATGGTCGCGATGCCGCTGGCCGCATTTAACAAATATTTCTCGGCCAAAAGCGAATCGGACGTACGCGTGAAAGTAAAAGACAAAACAAAACTCGCCGAGGCCAAGGATGAGCTCACTGGTTTGATGCGGCGGGTGCGCGGATTGCCACCGGAGAAGAAGGACGATTTCTCGATCAACGAACAGCAGGCTTTCAAAAGCACGCTCGATCCCGTGAAAAACTCGATTGCGATTGCCGGGCTGTTTATCACAGGCTTGTCGCTTTTCGTTGGGGCGATCGGCATCATGAACATCACGTTCGTTAGCGTGAAGGAACGCACAAAGGAAATCGGAACACGCAAAGCGCTGGGTGCACGACGCCGAACAATCCTGCTGCAATTTTTGATCGAATCGACAGCGCTCTGTTTGTTAGGCGGTTTTATCGGACTCGCGTTTGCTTACCTAATGTGTTTCGGGATTGGAAAGGCTTTCCCCTCCTTTCCAATTCATTTCTCGGTCGGCTTGGTGCTCGTCAGTATGATCGTTTCAATATTAACTGGCTTGTTCTCGGGATTTGCTCCGGCCTGGACGGCATCTCGCCTCGATCCAGTCACAGCACTTAGATACGAGTAAGAATTAGATGATATTTAGGGAGATCATCAAGATGGCGTGGACCTCGCTTGGAGCGAACAAGCTTCGCTCTGCGCTGACAATGCTCGGGATTACCATCGGCGTCTTCTCGGTAATCTCCGTGATGACCGCCATTGGCGCATTGCAGTATTCGATTGAAAATGGAATTAGCTTCCTGGGTTCGAACATCTTTCAGTTCGCCAAATATCCAGCCAACGTCAGCGCCAGCGGCGACGCGCAGGAAAAATTTCGCAACCGGCACAACATCACGTACAAGCAGGCACTCCATTACTACCGCTTGATGGAAGGCAAGGCGCGAGAGATTTGCCTCAAAAGTTTTGGTTACGAAGTAAAAGGCCAGGCTGTTTATAACGGCCTAAAGACAACGCCGAGCCTTCTCATCGTCGGAACCAATAAAAGTTTTCTCACCGCGAACGCACACACGCTCGGTTATGGACGCAATCTAAATGACGAAGACGTCGAGCTTTCGCGACGCGTGATCGTTGTTGGCAAGGCAGTAGAGAAAAGGCTATTCCCGCACGAAACCCCGATTGGCAAAGTCATACGCGTGAGCGGGCACACTTACACGATTGTCGGAGTGCTTGCGGAAAAAGGTACCGCCTTCGGTCAAAGCCAGGACGACTTCATTATCATGCCCATTACGCGCTTCTTCGAGGATTACGGGGAAGCCAAACGCACCGTCAATATCGCTACGCAAGCGTTTACGCAGGATACCTACAATCGTACGTTTGATCGTGCGATCGGGGCCATGCGGATCGCGCGCGGTTTGCGCCCGGACCAGCCGAACGATTTCGAGATTTACAGCAACGATTCGCTTAAGAGCGCGTTCACTAACGTGGCCGGATACGTGCGTGTCGGCGCCTTCGTCATTAGTCTCATCGCTCTCGTCGCTGCCGGAATCGGCATCATGAACATCATGCTCGTGAGCGTAACCGAACGCACGAAAGAGATTGGCGTTCGCAAGTCGATCGGCGCTCGCAGCCGCGATATCCTGCGGCAATTCCTGACCGAGGCCGTTTTCATCTCCGAGGCGGGGGGTATTCTGGGGATTATTCTTGGGATCATCGTCGGGGATCTGTTGGCGATGTGGCTTAAAGTAGACCTGATCTTCCCGTACGGATGGGCGATCGCCGGATTGCTGGTCTGCTCAGTGATCGGGATTGGCTTCGGTCTTTACCCGGCATATCGCGCGGCGAATCTCGATCCCATCGAGGCCCTGCGGTACGAGTGAGTGATGATGTGAAGCTTCGCTTGCATTTCGTCGGGAACTTTCATTGAATCGCCGCGCGGTGGCGATTTGTAAGAATTGCGGCACGAAATACAACAGGTGGATCACACCTGTAAGCGCCAAAGGGGTATGCGGCGACTGCTTTCAAACCGAGGTGACACGGGAAGAGCAAGTTCAGCCGCAGCAGCCAGAGTTGCTTTCTTCCGATCTTGTCGTGCCAGCGGAAACACCGAAGGGGCGAATTCACTTAAGATCGTTTATTCCGCGCACTCGATCGCCGGCCGTTTTTGCGGTAGTTATGGCTTGCTACTGTATAACGCTCGCCTCCTTCATCGGCGGATGGGCGCGCCTCGCAGGCCTGCACAGGCCTTCTCCACCGTTCTATCTTCGCGGCAATCCCGCCGACGTAATTTCGCTTTTGATCGTTGCGCCGCTGATAGAATCGCTCCTGCTAGTTGGAGTGGTCGAGTTGGTGCGATGATTTCGCGCTCCTGAAGTTGTCCAAGTCTTCGTAGCGGCATTATTCATTAGCGAGGCGCATGTTTGGTCGTGGTGGCCGCGGGCTGTCATCGTGTTGCCATCCTTCTGCATTCAGGCCGCGTCATATTTGTACTGGCGTCGTACGTCGTGGAAGACGGCGTTCTGGGTTGTGGCATCGATTCACGCACTCATCAACATCATTCCCGCCCTTAGCGCAGTCGCCGCCTACACAGCGCGGCATCCCTTGCCCACGATGCCTTAAAGCAGACCGACTACTGGGAGTCGCTAATCCAGTCCCAGCGCCTTGAAGGTTGCATCGACGTGTTTGAAATGAATGTCGAGTGAGCAAAGACAATCAATCTCCGCCGCCGAAAGTTTCGCGGCAATTTCCGGTTCGCGTTTTGCGTTTTCGGCAAATGTCCCCTCGCCTTTCCATGTTTTCATCGCAGCACGCTGCACTGCTTCATATGCAGCTTTGCGTTCTGCACTCGCGCTTGTAAGAGCAAGCAAGATCGACTGGCTGAAATACAGACCCTTCGTCAGCGCAAGATTTTGTTGCATTCGGTCTGGATAAACCTGCAGCTTTTCAACAACGTCACGCAACTTCGTCAACATATAATCAAGCAGGATGCATGAGTCGGGCAGAATAATGCGCTCCGCGCTGGAGTGACTGATGTCGCGCTCGTGCCAGAGGGCAACATTTTCCAACGCCACAACGGCATTCCCACGAATGACACGGGCCAGGCCGCTCAATCGTTCGTTGGTAATAGGGTTGCGTTTGTGCGGCATCGCCGAACTGCCTTTTTGTCCCTCGCCGAAGAATTCCTCCACTTCCAGCACTTCAGTGCGCTGGAGATGGCGGAATTCCGTGGCCCAACGGTCAATGCTTGAGGCGATCACGGCGAGCGTGGTAATAAATTCCGCGTGGCGATCGCGCTGCACGATCTGAGTTGAAAGTGTTGCTGGTTTCAATCCAAGCCTTTCACAGACAGCTCTTTCAATGTTTGGATCGATGTGCGCATGCGTTCCAACCGCTCCGCTGATTTTGCCGACTCGAATCCGTTCGCGCGTCTGTGTGAGACGTTCTTCGGCGCGGCCGAATTCGTCATACATCAGAGCCAACTTCAGGCCGAATGTGATGGGCTCGGCATGTACGCCGTGGCTCCGTCCAATCATCGGCGTCATTTTAAACCGCCGCGCCTGTTTCGCGATTGCGTTGCGCAGAGATTTTAGATCGGCCAGGAGAATGTCGCACGACTCGTTCAACTGAACTGCCAGCGTCGTATCCAGAATGTCCGATGACGTAAGCCCCTGATGAATCCAGCGCGCCGCCGGCCCGACTGAGCTGGCAACGTTCTCGAGAAAAGCGATCACGTCATGATTCGTTCG
>DATBEX010000052.1:0-4113 GCA_036558805.1 Candidatus Udaeobacter sp. | reverse complement strand
GATGAAAGACAAGATGGACCTGACCGTCGGTATCGCGATTGGCTCCAGCTTGCAAATCGCGCTTTTCGTCGCGCCCGTGCTAATTTTTCTCTCCTACCTTTTCGGGCAGCCGATGGACCTGGAATTCACGGTGCCGGAAGTGGTCGCAGTCGTGGCCTCGGTTTACATCCTGTTTCAGATCAGCGGAGACGGCGAAACGAACTGGATCGAAGGCATCCAACTCCTCTCAGTGTATGTGATTCTGGGGATTCTCTTTTTCTATCTACCGGAGCCGCAACACGCCGCGCACTAGGTGCTGGATTCGCTGCGGCTGAGGACAGCCGCCACTACACTGCTTCGGCGATTACATACATCATAAGTTGAAAAAGAGAGAGCTCGGCTTTAGGAGTTGTTAGGTCGCCCTCTACCTAACAAAATAAACAACTATGGCCCGTAAATGCAGTGCATCTGGTTGCGGCTTTCCTCTTCCGGACAGATATCCGCTGGACAAATGTCCATGGCACATGGCACCGGGTCAGGGACCGGTTAAGATCGCAGCCGCGCTTGCGATTGCTGCGGCAGGGTTGGGCGGCGGGTTTGCCTACAAAAAATTCAGAGCGTACTTGAGCGAGAAAAAGTTGCGCAGGGAACGCGAAGAATCGCGACAACGGCAAGCAAAAAAAGCCGCCGCCGCCGCTCGCAAACGGACCACTCAAAAGCGGCCGCGCGCGCAAAAAAAATCCGCGACGAAGTCGAAGCAAAAACCGACTGAATCTGCAGCCAGCTAGGTGCTCTGGTCGACTTTTTCCATTCCAATAGCGATCCGCTGTAGCCACGACCCTGTGGGCCGTTTTTTTCTTAGTGTGAAAATTTGCCGCGGGGGGACCGGACACAGGACAGATTCGTCCCTCCAGCGAACTGGTGACCACAACCCTCAGTTTGCGGCTGACACAGCCGCCACTACACCGATTCGCGGAGCGTGTTCAACCCAACAGAATCAGTGGTACTTCTTAATGAGATGATCGATGTAGGCGCTGTAAGTCTCCGCTAAAGCCGAGCTTTCGATGAAAAGAATGTTCTCGGCGTTCAATTGCGCGCTTCGCGAAAAGTTATAAGAGCCGGTGATCACAGTATTTTCGATCACGAGAACTTTGTTGTGCATGTAATTGTGGTGGCCGGTCGGCGTGTAAGGTGTTGAGTTTTTCCCGATCAGGCCAGCGCGCGCAATGATCTCTTTGAGGGCTGGGATTTTCCATCGGTTCTGCGGCACTTCCTGCCATTGCACGTAAACCTGTTCCATTTGCGTGCGGTCGTAGATTCCGTCCACGGCGACTTCCCCGCGACGCAGCAGATTGCCAAGCTCGCCGATCAGCGTGCCGGAGTTGATGAGCAAGCTGCAGATGCGAACACGGCGCTGCGCTGCTCGCACGCGTCTTGCGATCTCCGAATCGATTTCCAACCCGCATCCCGGTGAAAACATGACACGCGCGTTGGCCGATTGATTGGAAAACGTGAGTGGGACCGGCTCAGTATGAATGCCGCCGGTGTGCTCGAAGTTTTCTTTCTCCCAGAGATCCTCGAAATTTTGCGCGTAATAACTGGCCAAAGCCTGCGAGTCGAATTCGAGGATGTTGTTTTCCATTAAAGTAAAGGCGTCGTCAGTCATGTTGGCCGAGCCCGTCCAAATAGTTTGTCCATCACGCACGATGAACTTGCTGTGCATCAGTTTCATTCCGGCGATACGACGCCATGGGTAACCTAACGATTGCACAAATGCGCCTGTGCCTGCTGGCGCTGGATCCTGACCAGCGGCAACGTTTGGCGGCGACGGTTTATCGGCGTCATAGCAAAAACGAATTTCCACACCGGTCGCGGCTCGCTCGCGCAACGCCGCTGATAGTTGGGCGTGAAGCGGATCGCTGAATCGCATGTCGTAAATTGCAAAATCGAGACTCTGCTTCGCCGCGCGTATAAACGTGGTCAGCCGCGCCATGACGTCGTCCCCGGATTGTTCGCCTTCTGTCAGAAAAAACACCGAAAGATTATCCATGTTCCTCGTGCATTGTTGATTGTCTCATTCGATTCTCGTGGGATGAGAAAAAGCTTCTGTCAGCGAAACCCGGATTTCATTATCGAGCTGATAACAAATTGCACTCCAAAATTCCAAGCCATCCGTTCATTTGTGGTGACACAACCGGGAATTAAAACGAGCAATCGATTGTTAAGACGGCTTGATTTAACTTGTCAGCCGGGGCGCGCGAAAATTATTGTCGAGCGGCGTGCACAGAATCAGCACGATTCGCGGTCATGATTGAGCGCTGGCTTAAGACGATCATTGTGATCTATCTGTGGGTGGCGCTGGCAGAGGACACACTGTTGTTCTTAATGAGCTGGTTTGCGCCCGATCTTTGGTTCCGCGTGTTCCATGCAACCGCGCCCGCCAGCTTCGACGTCGCCTGGTTGCGGCGTTCCGGGGGACAATGGGCCGCATTTGCGCTCGCTCAAGGCATCACCCTGTGGCGTTGGCAAAAGGAACCGGTGTGGCTCGCGGTAACGGCTGGTGTCCGGTTTTCGGATTTGTTCACCGATCTCTCTTATATTCTGTCCGTTTCATCGCTGACCACGCTTGGCTGGATTTTATTGCTGCCACCTCCCGTCCTGAATTTGGTGGGAGTCGTGATCATGTTCCTCGGTTATTCTCAGGCGCGTAAGTCTGCCGCAAAGTGACTGTCGTCCTTCTTTCCTTGTCGCGTATCTGCATTTGCGCGATCTCGGACACACGCAATAAGCTCGCCTGTGCGCGGACGCCGCTGGTTTTGTTCTGGTTTGCTGATCACGACTGGGGCGGTCGTACTGCTGGTCAACGTCGGCAGCTGCGCCAAACAACGACCGACGGGCGGTTTGGCAAAATTGAAGTCGTGTCGGTTATCCGGCATCGATGAGGAATTGCTTTGCGGGAAACTGACGGTCTTTGAAAACCGGGAAACACGAACCGGTCGAACGATCGATTTAAACGTCGTTGTCCTGCCGGCGTTCAATCAAAAAAACAAGGCAGAGCCTCTATTCGATCTGGCAGGGGGTCCGGGCGCGTCATCCGTAGATCGAGCGGATTTCTACGCCGGTCCGGGCAAAGATTATTGTCGCCGGCACGATGTGGTATTAGTCGATCAGCGCGGCACCGGGGAATCAAATCCCCTCTCAATTCCGCGGGAAAAAACACCGGACTATTACCTGAGCGAGATGTTTCCAGTCGATCACGTCAGGCAAATGCGTCACGCGCTAGAGCAGCGCGCGGACCTGACGAAATACACCACGTCCATCGCGATGGATGATCTGGACGACGTGCGAGCGTGGCTCGGCTACGACAGAATCAATCTTTTCGGAGGATCCTACGGAACACGCGCGGCGCTGGTTTACATGCGACGGCATCCCGATCATGTCCGAAGCGCGATCTTGTTGGCAGTCGCACCGATAGATTTGAAAATGCCTCTGCATCATTCTGAATCCGCAGCACGCGCAATTGAAATTCTCTTCGGCGAATGCGAACGCGACGCCGCGTGTCACACAGCTTTCCCGCAAATTCGCGATGATTGGAGGAACGTGCTGACACAATTGGAGAAACAACCTGCGCGCGCAGAGTATTCCCCGCCTGGCAAAGCTGTGACCACAGTCGAAATTCAGGGTGGCGTGTTTGCTGAGAAAATCAGGAACTTGATGTACACACGCGACCAGGCAGCCCGGATCCCACTGGTCATTCATCATGCGGCGGGCGGTGATTTCACGCCGTTTCTCCAGCAGGCAATTGGGCCGTCGATTCCCGATTTATTGGCCGACGGAATGTATTTGTCGGTCACATGTGCGGAGGATGTTCCATTCATCAAGCCGGAGGAAGCGGAGAAGCTAACCGCGGGGAATCCGTTTGGGAATTATCGTGTGTTCCAACAAACGCGCGCCTGCAGCATGTGGCCGCGCGGCAAAATTCCAGACGATTTCTTTGAGCCTGTTTCCTCAAATGCGCCGGTCTTGATTTTTTCCGGCAGCTTCGATCCGGTCACGCCACCGAGTTACGGCGAAGAAGTCGCCAAACATTTGCCGAACAGCAGACACATCGTTATTTCCGAAGGCGCCCACGGC
>DATBEX010000051.1:0-7920 GCA_036558805.1 Candidatus Udaeobacter sp. | reverse complement strand
GCCACGTTGTTTGCTCCCGGGATCATTTCCACCGGTGACTACGAATCACATGCGACCTTCACGCCCGACGGCCGCGAACTCTATTTTCTCAAAATGGCGCCGAATTTCTCGCGCTGGACCATCTTCGTTTCGCGTTACAAGGAGGGCAATTGGTCGCCACCGGAAGTGGCGCCGTTCTCCGGGCAATATCAGGATGCCGATCCTTACATTACGGCGGACGGAAAACAATTCTACTTCATTTCAGATCGTCCCGTAGAAATGGGTGGCGAACGCCAGTCGCACCACGACATCTGGGTGATGGACAAGACCGACTCAGGTTGGAGCGTGCCGCGTCACCTGCCCGCACCAGTCAACACCCCTGCCGATTCGTATTATCCAATCGCCTTACGAAATGGAACTCTCTACTTCGGCTCGGAGCGCAAGGATTCCAAGGGCTTGGGCGACATTTATCGCGCGGTGCCGCACAAGGACGGCAGCTACGCGGTAGAAAATATCGGCCCACCTGTCAATACCAGCGCAGGCGAGTACGAAGCTTTCGTTACCGAAGATGAGAATTTACTACTCCTTGCGGCCACCAGGCGACCCGACTCCCTGGGCGATTACGATCTTTATGTCTCGCACAAGCAAGCCGACGGCAAATGGAGCGAACCAGTCAATCTTGGACCGGAGATCAATTCACCAGCACGGGAGCTTTCACCCAAGCTGTCGCCGGATGGCAAGTACGTGATCTGGATGAGTTGCCGCCTGCCGGCGCTGCCCGCCAAACCTCAGCGGCGTAACACAGCCGAGGTGTTGCGGGAATTGCGCGCGCCCGGCAACGGAGTCGGGGATATCTATGAGATTGACGTCTCGGCGGTGCCCGCTTTGAAACCTCCAGTAAAATAGGTAAGACGCCCAAAAAAGATAAACGCCGCGCCGTTCCAACTGGCCTTGCAAGACTTTTTCAGGTGGGCCTTGAGACTCAATTAATCACTGCCACTTCTAAGCGAACATGAGTAAGAATATGAATAGGAGCAAGAAAACAACCTCAGTTTGATGAAAAATCTCAAACCCATTCTATACGCGGGCGCGCTTGCCGGCGCGCTCGACATCACGGCGGCCTGCATCCAAGTGTACGTAGGATCCGGCATGATGCCGATTCACCTTCTGCAAGGCGTGGCGGGCGGCCTATTGGGACGCGGATCGTTTACGGGCGGCTTTGCAACAGCTGCCCTCGGTCTCCTGATGCATTTTACGATGGCGATGACCGTGGCAACGATTTTCTATGCGCTAAGCCGGAGTGTTTTTTCGTTACCCAAAAAGCTTTTGGGAGTTGTGATTGTGGGACTGCTTTATGGAGCGGCGGTCTTTGCGGTCAACAACTTCGGCACGGCACTGTTCCTATCGTGGGTTCGCAGCCTTTATCTGCAAACGCCGGTCTTGTTCAAGCCCCCGATGGGCTGGTCGCAGCTGGTCATTCACCTTTTCTGCGTAGGGCTTCCCATCGCGCTGGTGATGCACCGATATGCGCCACCAGTAGTCCACAGTAGTCGCTAAAGAGTTAACAAGTTCGCCCGAGCATAGTCGGTGCTACGGGTCTCCCACATTGCTAAAGTGGTCTTATCAAATCGTGCCGACTGGCCATTGTCAAGAACGCCCTGATTGAGAACTTGGCTGAAGCACTCGCTGCAGCCATGAATCCTAAGACAATTGGTTTGATTGTAGCTGAAAAGATAGCCGCGACTGATCTGATGGGCCCCGCTGAAGTTTTCTCTCGCGCGAGAATTCGCAAAAACGACCAACCTGAAGCGCGGGAATCCTACTGTTACCAAGTCATAACGATTGGCATCAAGGCAGAACCTTGCGTGACAGAATGCGGGATCGTCATCAAGCCACATGTTGGCCTCGAAGAGGCCCCGCCACTTGATACGGTGTTTATTTGCAGCGCTACTGCTGATCGTGGAGAAAAACTAAGCAAAACGTTTTTAAAATGGCTAAAGCAGCGAGCCCTCGATACGCGACGTATCGCAGCGGTTGGAAGAGGTATCTATGCGCTTGCAGCAACCGCGTTGCTCGATGGGCGACAAGCAGCAATTCACTGGCGGTTCGCAAAGGACGTCGCTTCGCGATTTCCCAAACTTCGCGTTAATCCCAACAGTCTCTTTGTCAAAGATGGCCCTTTCTATACTTGTGCAGGTGCAACTTCAGCCATTGATTTTGCGCTTGCCCTGGTTGAGGAAGATTATGGTCGTCATGTCGCACTGTCTTTAGCGCGGGAACTAGTTGTTCCCGTTAGGAGATCCGGCGAACACGAACAGTATTCTGAGGCGCTGAGGTTTCAGGTCCAATCGTCGGACCGTTTTGCTGACCTTCCAGCGTGGATTCTTTCCCATCTTGGCGACGATCTTTCCATAGACGTCCTTGCCCAAAGGGCGGCAATGTCCCGCCGCAATTTCACTCGGCTATTCCATGAGGCTTTTGGCAAAACCCCTGCTCAATTTGTTGCCGAAGCGCGCATTAGGGAAGCGCAACAACGATTGTTAGTTCCTCGCAACAGCATCGAAAGCATTGCTCACTCGCTTGGATTCCGAAGCGCAGATGTCTTCAGTTTAGCTTTCGAGCGGTTCACGGGCATCCGACCACGAATTTACCGCGCCCTGAGGCGAGGTCCTAACAGCAACCGTTCGGCCAAGGTAGAAGCTGAGAAATCTGGTGGACGCGCAAGGTCGACCGTATTGCGCGCTGCATAGAAACTTATCGCAGATTTCGCGTCAGTGGAGGCACGACAAAACCTCACTCCATGAGGTTGATAGCGCCATTTTTTTCATGTGCAATAACCGCGTAACGCCTCAACGAAGCGACATGGCTACAACAAGAGCAGCCTCCAGTGTCACTGGCGCTTAACAACCGTTGCTGTCTGCGCAACATAGGATAACAAGAGAGGCAGCCCACTTGGGCTGCCCCTTTTGTAACCTAACTAACAGAGAAATTTAGAAGCGCTTCTTCAATCCGATGTACCAGAAACGGCCCTTAATAGTGGTCAGTGACTCATCGTAGCCGTTCTCGAAGTTGCCGGCCACAAACGGTGGGTCTGCGTCCAACACGTTCTGCATGCCGAGCGTAACAGTCGTGTTGTTAAGCCACCACTTCCAGTTGTTGCAGCCATACTCGGCCGTGGACACCGGCACGACATTCTTTTCCTTGCCATCCTTCATCTTCACGTTCTTCCCGCCATCCTTGGCATACCCAGGCACCTCCGCCGGCGCGGGCGGCGGCAGGTTAAACGTGTAGTTTAGGATCAGATCAAACGTGGTCCACATTGACACTTTGCGCGCAAACGGACTCTCGTCCCCAGGCCCAAAAGTCTGACCTGTGCGAACCACAAAGGCGCCACCGCCTGCCGGGATTGTTCGCGGGGTCTGCGGTTTGCTGCCAACGATTGATTGGTTGTCATCTTCGTATTGCGCAATCCAGTGGACGACCACTCCAGCATCCAAGCCACCCAGCCAGGTATCCGCCGGGCCGTCATAGAACAGACTCCAATTGGCCCGATTTCTCGGCAACGAATTGGTCAGTGTGAATGACGTAGGAAGGAATTCGCCAGCGATACCAAAACGCTTGGTACCGGGAGCAGGCTGAAGCTCAGCCCGGGACAACCATGTGCCGTTGATTGTGGTGGTCAGTCGTCCCAAATCTCCATGGCCAAAGATCGCCGAATCCAGGATATAAATCGCTTCGTAGTCGAGACCTTCGAAAATCGCGCCAGAGAGATTCTCGTTCGGATCCAGAACCAGTAGAACCGGCCCCAAGTCCGGGCCACCATTCGGAGCCGGAGGTGCACCCGCTGGAGGAGGCGTCCGAATTACGTTGCCGGCAAATGCCGGGTTTGTACTGTTGTTAATAAGGAACTGCGCACCGAGCGTTGCGACGATGGAGCGCATGTCGATGTGCCACCAATCGGCGCTTACTGTCAAACCTTTGATCCATTTCGGGCTGTAGACCGCTCCATAGGTCCATTCATAGGCAGTCTCAGGTTGCAGGAATGGGTTGCCGTTGATGCGCTCCTCGACTTGGTTCAAAGTAAAGTTCGAAAACGGATCGACGACCAGCGGGAAGGCCTGCGCGCCCGCGGGATTCAGCTCGAGTACTGTCGGCGCATGGAAGGCTTCGGTGTAACTGCCACGCAGGGTCAGCGCACCGATATACTTTGGATCAATCGGCTGCCAGCGAACAGATACTTTCGGCTTTTGCGCGTTGTAGGTGCTATGCGCTGCCGGGAAGGATGTGCTTAGCACCGGCGAAGTGTTCTGACTGAACCACTGCTCGCGCTCAGCGAAATCAACCTCAAAGCTATAGAAGGCAGGGAAGTTCCAGGTAGGACTGGTGAAGGGTACCCGCACTTCCTGGTAAATCGACCAAACATCCCGGTTCACTCTCGCGCCTTCACGATCAACTGAACCGATTGTTTGGAATGTTGTGTTGAGTGAGTCCGGTTTGCGATCCCATCTCTCTCCGTAGTATTCGCCGCCGAGCGCAAAGGAGACTGGCCCGGCGGGGAGATTAAACAGATCGCCGTTAATCGTAGCGTAAGCCAACGGCTGTTCCCAGGTGGCCGTGTTATGCAGGTTAACGTAAACCCGACTTATGGCCGCATTCGTATTGCGGCCAAGCGTGCCCATGAAAGGGTTAAACGCCGTGGCCGGGTTCGTATCCAGTAACGCATCGCGCAGACCAGGCTGGCTGACCTCGCCCAGGGACAAGTCCAAGCCTTCGTTACGAGCGTAGCGGAAACCCATTTCCCAGTTCCACGTCTTGAAGTAATCGCCAAATTCTCCCATCTCACCCTTTAATCCCACATCGAACAGGTAATCCCAGTAGGTAAACTTTTCGCTTCTGACGCCAGTGTCTTGCACGGAACGAAACCGGACGCCAGTACTCATCGGGACCGGGACTCCGTTAATAGCCAAGGTCGTATCCCCCACAGTGAAGGGATTAAACGGATTCGAGATGGGCACACTGATACCGGCAGGGCTGAAGCCTACGCTGGTTCCCGGTATCTTAAATGGATCCGGCGCAAATGGCGCAGCCGCCAGTGATGCGTCAAAAAAGGAGCGCGCCACCTTGAAGTCCGTAAATATCGTCAGGTATTTGTCGCAGATATCACGCGTGAACGAGCCGTAGAACACCTGGCGATCCGCCGCAGGCAGCGCCGGCGTGAAAGCCGCAAAGTTGAACGCAACATAGTTTCCATCCCCTAACACAGAATTCGCGATTCCAGGGACAGCTCCCGGTGGGGTGTAAAACGGAGACGTCGAAACGTTAGGAGCCGAATGCGCGGGCGGCGTGTTCGCGCTGAAAAACAAGCTCGGGACCAAACGCTCGCCCTGCACGCGACCCATTTGACTAGAACTGCGAACGTCGAATCCTCCATAACGCCTGAAATTTCCGTTGGATGAAATGTCGCGGTCGCGGCTAAATAGACCACCTCCGCGCTGATAGAAATCCGCGATCACTACGATGTCTGTCTTGTCATCGCCCGTGCCCGCTTTCAACCATGTCTCCCATTCACTCATATCGTTGGAGGCTCCCATGTTGCTGTTCCCGTATGTGCCACCAATCTCCAAGCCACGGAATTTGTGGATCAGGAAGAAGTTAACCACGCCAGCCACCGCATCGGCGCCATACACGGCCGAGGCGCCATCCTTCAGGATGTCGATGTGATCGATCATGGAGAAAGGAATCAACTGGATGTCGTAGCCGCCGAACAATGCAGCTTGCGCGATGCGCTTGCCATCTACCAGGACCAGGGTCTCTTTGGGCAGCAATCCGCGCAGGTTAAGCTGGACGGTACCGTCACCGCCATTGCCCATGTTTTGGTTAACGGTGCCGCCCGCCTCCTGTGGTATGAAAGTCGTTAAGTCGGTGGCATTGCGGATACCCAGCTTCTCTATGTCCTGTGGACGATAGGTATCCACCGGGTTCGGGCCGGTCTCTTCCGCCGTGGGAATGTTTGAACCGGTCACGATCACGCGCTCGACCTCAGCCGAGGGCGCTGGCGCCGTCGGGTTTTCTGGAACGGCCGGAGCCGGCAGCTGAGCGCTTGCGCTCGATGCAAAAATTATGGGAAATCCAACGGCCGCCGTAAAAGCGACGCGAAGGAACTTGTTCAGCAATTTTTTCGTCATTTAGTTTCTCCTTATGGTTTGAGTTGCTGTGTGCGGATCGCGCACATCAGGCGGTATAACTCGGGACGCGTTTTTTTCCCTAGGCCAAAGAAACGAGGGTTTGGGCAACCTGTTTTGAGAACCGAATAGCTGGCGCCTTTGCGTGCTCGCAATAGCGCCTTGTGATTGTGGGCTCGATGCTAGTTACGCTCCACGTTGGGCAGCTTCGACTGATTTAGGAAGCTTTGGTTAGGTCATCAGATGTAAATGTTACCTCGCTGCGGACATTGCACGCAGTAACTTGTTGATTCGACCCGAAACTGATTCAGTCATAGAGCCTGAGCGCCTATTAGGGCTTAAGCTCTCTGCTTAACACTGCTACGATGGAATCGAGTGAAGCGCTCAGCACGGCTGCGCAGATCGCGGCTGCGCTTGCTGGCTTTGTAAAGCGTCGTCACGCTTTTCCGGTGTGGCCTAGTGTATGAGTGGTCGCCGAGCGTCACCACGACGAACAGGTCTCGCTGATTTCACCGACAGGGATTACGGCGCCGAGGTGCTAGCCGCTTCGTTTCTTATCTGTTAGGGCGCTTGGAATTGCAGTGACTCTCTTACAAATCATAACCCTGCCATTCTTAACGGGGTTCTGGCCGTACTTTATTGGGATCGTTGTTCAGCTGATTGCGCGGCTGTTGCACCCCTTTGGGTATAAGACGACCCGGACCAACGCGTGGTTAGTCATCCAAACTACTTGGCTGTCCGATCTCGGCGTCGCCCTTGTGGGAGACGTTCTATGCCTGCGCGGACGAACCGCTGCCAGGTTTCCCGCCGAGGCTTTGCAAGAGCGATGGCAGTAAAGCAGCCAACCCTTGCTGATGGTCCGCTGCAGGATCGATTTTTCCAGCGGGCGTCAGTTTGTCCACGATCTTTGGCAGGTATTCAGCCAGAAAGTTTGAGGCCATGTTGGGGTCCACTCCCATTCTCGCCGCGACTGCGCGAATTTGGTCGGAACCAAGCGCTTCCTGGATTTGATTGCTGGAAACCGATTGGTTTTCGCCCATCCCAACCCATGATGAGAATGCATCGCCCTGGCCGCTCTGCGAAAATTTGCTGGCCAAACCTTGCAGGCCCCCGCTTTGGGTTAGGAGACCGCTCAAAATTCCGATGAGCGGAGCTGCTTTCCCGGACGTGTCACCTTGGCCACTAACTGCGCTAAGTATCGAGTCAAGTAATCCCATATTTTTAATGCTCCTTTAGTTTGCGTTTGTTCTTGCGAATAAAGATTGAAGTCGCGCGAACCTTTCAACGAAGAGTATCGAGCCGGATCGAGCGTAGACAAGTCAAATCGCGGTCGGCGCGCGACGCTGTTCATGTATCAGTGTAAAACTCGCCGGATCCGTTACCGTAAGGCGCCAACTCCGTTTGTTCTGTGTCGTGAAGGCGGCCGTAATCCACGGTCAGCCGGCCCCCGCCGTGCTCGGTATAGATTTCGACAAAGCGATGTCCAAATTGGATATCGCGCCAGTTGTAATCCTTTTGCGTTTGAACTGCGGCTGCAATGACTGGATCGATTCCGACGACGGAGACGATGAAGAGACACCGGCAGGATTCGAGCGACTCGGGAGTCGCGCCGAACAGCGGACTTGTTTCGTCGATCGTATGCCGCAGGGTTAGCGCTGCGGGAAAAACCGTCAGGCGATCGAATTGTAGTTTGAGAACATAGAAGTAGCGGAAATCTCCACCTTCGATCAACCGTTCGTCGCGGGAAAACATGATGCGG
>DATBEX010000050.1:0-14086 GCA_036558805.1 Candidatus Udaeobacter sp. | reverse complement strand
GGGTCGGTTCCGTGTCGCCAGATTCGATTGTGTGGCTGAGTGTTTCAAAGCGTTCGTTCAGCATATCGGGGAAGGCGAGGTTTGCTTCCGAGCCTTTCATGTTTACCTGAATGAGCTTCTGTTCGATCTCGGACATTTTGTGGTCGAGATCGTCCGCAGCCGCGAATGCCGCTTTTAGTTTGGGATCGTCACCAAAACGTTTGTGCAATGTCTGGATCTGCGATCTGAGATCACGGATTTCGTTAACGGCCTGATGCAATCGCGACATTGAGTCATTCACCTGCGCGGCCAGGGCAAATTGCTCTTGCACAGCGCTCTCGGCGTCTTTGTTTCGGGGATCAATTGCCAGATGCAAGGGCGCAGTCGCTGATTTGCCGCCGACAGTCAGTTTCACCTGATAATCACCGGGCTGGGCAAGCGGTCCTCTCGGCCCGACGCCGGAGTAAAAAGCGCCGGGTATTTGAATGGGATCATCATAACGCAGGTCCCACGCAAACCGGTTCATCCCTTGATTCGCCGGAATTGTCTTGATGCGCTCGACGCGATCCGGCCATTCAGGCGGTTGTTCGCCTTCCTTTTTCTCTTTGCTCGAAAGATGTCTGACGACTTTGCCCGAAGCATCCAATATATCGAGCGAGACTTCTTCCTTGGGCGCAGTCTGCAAGTAATAATTGATGATCGCTCCGGCCGGGGGGTTGTCGCCGACCGGCTGGTGCTTGTCGAATTCCTCCGGATAATGCAAACGAAGGGCCGTCTGAGGCTGATAAAGAATCACATCTCCGGGCGCAGATTGCGCACTGATCTGGCGCAACGGGGTGATGTCGTCGAGTACCCAAAACGAACGGCCATGAGTCGCCACCACCAAATCGTCATCCTTTATTACGAGATCGTGAATTGGTGACACCGGCAGGTTCAACTGCAGCGGTTGCCAATGCGCGCCGTCGTCAAATGAGACAAAAACTCCGAGCTCTGTGCCGGCGTAGAGCAATCCGCGTTTCTTGGGATCTTCGCGCACAGCATGGACATATGCACCATCCGGAATTCCGTTCACAATCGTGCTCCAATTTTTTCCCAAATCGGTCGTTTTGAAAATGTACGGCTTGAAGTCGTCTAGCCTGTGGCGATCTACGGCGACATATGCAGCGTTCGCATCGTGCGGAGAGGGGTCGATCAGGCTGAAAGTGCTCCACTCGGGGATCTTTGGCGTGACCTTGGCCCAATGTTGTCCGTCATCAGTTGTGACGTGCAGAAGCCCATCGTCGGTACCTGCCCAAAGCGTTCCTTGTTTCAGCGGAGACTCTGCGAGAGCAAACACAGTGTCGTAATATTCAACTGAGGTGATGTCGTTAGTCAGCGGCCCGCCGCTCGGTTGTTGCTTGGATTTGTCGTTACGCGTCAGATCGCCGCTGATTTGTGTCCAGCTGTGTCCTCGGTCGGTTGTTTTGAAGACGCACTCTGCTCCTGTATACAAGACATCAGGATTGTGCTGAGAAAGGATAAGCGGAGTAACCCATTGAAAACGATGAATGATATCGGCCGCGCCGTGACCGGAATTATCCAGAGGCAAAACACTGACGTCCTGGGTGTCTGCCTTTGTCTTGTTGTAACGATAGAGGGAGTTTTCATTGTTTGAGTAGATGATGTGCCAATCGCGCGGGTCGGATAAGACAAAGCCCGCCTCGCCGCCGCCGACTTCGAACCAATCGGCCGACCCAATCGCGCCCCAATCTGTGCGGTTCGCAATGCCAATACTCGAATTGTCCTGTTGCGCGCCGTAGATGTGATAAGGGAAGGCATTGTCGACTGAGACGTGATAAAACTGAGCAGTCGGTTGGTTGTTTTGAGTCGTCCACGTTCTTCCGCCGTCGATTGAGATACTTACACCTCCATCATTGGCGTTCCCGATCCGGTTAGGATTTTGAGGATCGATCCAGAGCCCGTGATGATCGCCATGACGGGCTGGCAACAGGTTGAAAGTTTTTCCGCCATCGACCGATCGAAACAGCCCCGTGTTTAAGAGGTAAACGGTGTCTGCGGATTTCGGGTCAGCATAGACTTTACTGAAATACCAGGCTCGCTGACGAAACCGGCCATCATCATTTACACGCGTCCAATGTTGCCCGGCATCGTCGGAACGAAAAAGTCCGCCTTCCTTTGCCTCTATAATTGCATAAACGCGATTGGAATCGGCGCCTGAAACAGCGATGCCGATCCTCCCCAGAATTCCGTCAGGGAGGCCATTGCCTTCGAGACGTTTCCACGTAACGCCATTGTCTTCGGACCGATAAAGGCCGCTCCCTGGACCGCCGCTTGAAAAAAACCACGGCTGCCGTCGCGCCTGCCAGAGAGAAGCGAACACGATGTTTGGATTGTGCGGATCAAACACGACATCGATTCCGCCGGTGTTTTCATCTTTGGACAAAACTTTCGTCCATGTTTTGCCGCCATCGGCGGTCCGAAAAATTCCGCGCTCTGAGTTTGGACCAAATGCGTGACCGAGGGCAGCCACCAGGACGACATTCTCATTTCTCGGATCGACGATGAGTGCGCCGATTTGACGGCTGTCCTTCAGCCCAACGTTCTCCCACGTCTTGCCACCATCAATCGATTTGAAAACGCCCGTGCCGTATGTGGTATTGCCGCGAATTGCAGCTTCTCCCGTGCCCACGTAAATGACATTGTGGTCCGATGGCGCGACAGCGATTGCTCCGATCGACGAAATAGGCTGCCTGTCGAAAAGGGGGGTCCAGTTCGCGCCGCCATCAATCGTCTTCCAAACTCCGCCCGCGACCGCGCCGAAATAATACGTGTCGGGCTCACTCGGCACGCCTTCTATTGTTAATGCGCGTCCGCCGCGAAAAGGCCCAATCTGTCGCCACTGCATTCCGCTAAACAATTTTTCATCAACGGCTCCACGCGGTGTGGGACTAGGGGACGGGGCTGACCGAAGCCAGGGTGACAAGAGCGCGAGAATCCCAGGAATGAATTGAATGAACCAAGGCGAACGGCAACGCGGCGTAATCATCCGCGTAAGGTGAAAAGGTCGCGACTTCGTTCAACTGGAATCGCGCGGACGGACCGATGCTGTCGCGAAGAATTCCCGGAGCACGCGTCGCGATTGCCTGCTACGCGTTGATCGCAGCCATCCCGGGCGCGGAGGTTTCCACAGCCGTTCCGCCTGGTTCACCGCCGCCAAAATGCCTGGCAGCGAAGTATGAGCCAATTACCAATGCCGCCGCAATAAACTGAGCGACGAGAGTTTCAACTGTAGGGAACACAGCAAACCAGAGTCCCAGCCAGGGCGGCATGTAGCTTTTCAGGGAAGTGATTTCGGTGGTAGGTATCCAATGTGCCAGCTGCATCTCCTGCGCTTGCTCGCCGACCATTACCAGCAATACGACCCCTAGGAGAATTCCTGTCGTAATCAGCATTTTGCGATACGGGAGTCGCTGTTGAAGGACAAAGGTCAAAACCGCTACCATCGTTGTCAGAACAATACCGAGTAGCGCCCCTTGCAACACGACGGCCCCGCCAAGTCGCAGATGATAGCTTTGCAAAAACAGCACCACCTCAAATCCTTCACGATAAAGTGAGGTGAATCCGAGAAGGATCAATCCGAACCAGAGACGTTTCCGGGAAATCTCGGCCGTGCGCGCATTTTCCAGCAACGCCTTGCGTCGGCGATTATGGGCACGAATCCAACCTCCCCAATAAATCTTATGAAAGAACCAGTTCATGATGACAAGCAGCACGATGACTGCGACTAACCCGGTGGCGGCCTGCAAATCCAGCGCCGACATGTTATCGCTGAGCGAGCCGACAATGCGGACTGCGATCAACCACGTAATCAAAGTGGCGACAAATGCCAGCCCCGCGCCGAATGCGACTGGCCTGCGATGGCTGCGTTTGGAGCCCGTCATGCTGGCAGTGATCGCCGCCAGGACCAAAATGCATTCCAGACCTTCGCGAAAGACAAGAATACCAATGTCCAGAAATGCCACTGTGCGGCTGGTGTCAGGCTGCATCGGATCGGGTGCGCCGTGAGCAGTAACTCCCTGCCACACAAGCATCGCGACCACGAAAAGCGCAGCCACGACGATGCCGATGCGCAAAGCTGGCTTCATTTCGACTCAAAGTTATCACAAGCCGGCCTCGCCGCTGCCGATTGATTGCTTTTTTTTAGCGGCTGATTGCGGCGCAGCCAATTGGTTGCCGTTCAAGAGCTCAGTGACCTACGCTCGCGGTTCCATGCCGGAGTATGCCCCTGGTCACGATTTGAAAGGCGAGGGGAACCGACTCGCGTTGAAGTCGGAATTACTCGATCCAATGCGATCGCCTTCATTGCAGTTTAGGTTACGTCTCCGAGACCGAGTAAATTGATTCTTCCGACTACGGCAATTACTCATTTACGCGGTTGGGCCGCCGAGAATTCATCCCCGTGCTGCTGTTGTGATTTCCGGTGAAACGAGTAATTTTTGCCGGTGCAAGAACCCCGGGGTTTTACGTTGATCGAGATTGCTCTCTCTATCTTCATACTGTTGCTATTGCTTGTGCTGGCAGTGCCTAGTTTTAGCGGCGTGCTAGCCAATAGACGGCTGAAGCGATCACTCGACGATTTCAACAACATTGTGCGTGAGGCGCAGGAGCGAAGCGTCGCCGAGCGTCGCCCTTACTTGATTGTTTGGAACAAAAACAACGTCATCGTCCGACCGGAAACCCTGGCAGAAAACGAAGAGGCCATGACGAGAGGCGAATTTCGCCCTGGCAGGGGAAACACGCTGAGTCTTTCGTTGCCCGTAGCACTAGCGAAAAAATATCCGTCTGAATGGATTTTTTGGCCATCGGGGACCTGCGAACCCGCAACCGTCCGTTTCAACGGCTCGGCTGGTTCGTGGATCGCCAATTACTCGCCATTGACGGCGCGACCAGAGATTACGGGTTATGCAGTGCGTTAGTGATTCGTTCGAGCCTTTGAGGGTTGCTTCATTGAGGCAGGCGAGGGCAGGCCGCTTCAACGCCTTTGCATTATACGAGGTTCTTCTCGGCATCACGATTTTCGCGCTTGGCGTGATTGCGCTTGGACAGGCGGTCCAGAATTGTCTCAACGCAAGTACCATCAATGCCGAAGAAGGCATCGTGCGGCAGATTTTATCGAACCGCATGGCCGAAGTTCAAGCCGCACGGGGAGTTCCCGATGAATCCAAAGAATTCAAGGTCGATAGCAATTATGGAGCCGTGAAGGTTGTCCAAAAGACGGCTGCGGTCGAAATGACGGAACCAGATAATACACTTCTCAACGGGATCTACCTTGTCACGTTGACCGCTCAGTGGCAGCGCGGCGGTATTCCTCAGTCACAGCAGATCAAGTTTTATGTTTACCGTCCTGGCTAGGAGAAGATCTCTTCGCATCCCTGGTTTCACATTGCTGGAGATCATGCTTGCGGTGGGCATCCTCGGATTGATGTCGCTGGCGATTTTTCGCTTCGTGCAATCGAATATGACGGCGCTGCGGTTGTCTGCGGATACGGCTGCCATCGACTCGCAATATGACGGCCTCCGCGACCTTCTGACAACCGAGTGGCAAAGCTTGAGTCCCGCGCGCGCCAAGATGGTAGGCGAGCCGTTCAAGCAAAACGATCGCGAGCGCGACGTAATAACGTGGATCAGCACCGCCGGGCCCGGGCTGCTTACCCGGTATGCGCCGGGCGACTTCACGGTTGCGCTGCGGCTACAACCAGAAAGCGAAAAGAGCGACCGGCTGGATCTCGGCTTTTTACGAAAGCCGAGCAACGATTCCGATGTCGGAGAGGGACACGAGACATGGGTCCCGTTAATTAAGAATGTCAGCAGCCTCCAGATTGGTTATTTCAATCCGAACTTGAACACATGGATCGATCGTTGGTCAAACGCAACCCAGCTACCATGGCTCGTTAAGCTCACTGTGGGACGCACTGATTCACCAGTGCCGTGGGAGGCGATTATTCCACTTAGGCGGACGCCATATTGAGAATGAAGACGCTAAATTCGGAATCCAAGAGTGGCGCAGCCCTGATGCTTGCGCTTTGGGCGCTTTTCTTGCTCAGCGCAATGGTTATTTCCTGGGCGCTGGACATCAACTCGCGCCTTGCGGTTTCTGGCAATGCAAGCCGCGTTTTAGACGCCGAAGCAATGGCGTCTTCGGGCGCGGATATTGCGTTGCATCCGTCGATCCAACCGAGCTCACCAAATTTGCACCGGCAAATGAGCCGCCGCGAAAGCTATGATGTCCAGATCACCGGCGAACAGGGACGCTTGGACTTGAACTGGCTCACCCTTAATGAAGATCCATCAAAGCTAGCAATTCTCCGTCAATATCTCACTCTCAAAGGCATAGACCTGAATGAAATTGATACAATGATAGATTCTTTGCTCGACTGGGTGTCGCTCAATCAGGGGATTCATCACTTGAATGCGTGTCCGGAGACTGATACCTACCAGCCGCCACACGCAGCACTAAGCTCTGTGGACGATCTAAAGAAAATTTGTGGGTGGGAAAAATTCACTGCGAAGCCCGGGTGGGACCAGGATCTTACGGTTCTGCCAGTGCAAGGTCTCGGCCAATATCGAATCGACCTTGCCTGGGCTTCACGCGATGTATTGCGCGCTTTGTCGGCTGTTTTGCCGGGTATGAGCGATGATAAAATCGATAGCTTCCTTCAATTGCGGCGCGGACCGGATGGAATCGATGGGACTGCCGACGACGCTCAATTTGGCGTTACCACCCAGGGGTCTCCGCCAAACACTTCAGCTGGCGGGTCGCTCCCGGCAGAGGTTCTAGCAATCCTTGGTCTTCCGCAACAGCAGTCTGAGCAGTCTCAGCAGATCGGAAGCCTGCTCACATTTAACGGTCCAATTAAGCGGGTTGTAAGCACTGGAAGGTCAGGCGACGCTACTCGCTCTGTGCAGATGATCATACTTAAAGCCACGGTAGGCGCCATGGGTGGCCGTCCTCAGGTGATGAGTTGGAAGGAGCTTTGATACACCAGGGATGCCATCGATTTTCATAATTCCAACGGCGCATGGGTGGAATTTTCTGCGTTCTGGCACATCCACGTCGCCGCATGAATCTGCCGAGGGCAAGGCACACCAGAACGGCTCGTGGAACGTGCGCAAGCTGCAGACGCTGGGGGAGGCTGTACCGTTGCTCTCAACGAGCGACGATTTTGTTCTCGGCTTGCCTGTCACTGCGGTGCTAGCCCAGCGATTTCGCCTGCCGAGCATCGATCCGGCAGAGTTTCCAGAGATGATTCGCATTCAGATTGAGAAGGTGTTGCCGTTTTCGCCAGAAGAGGTGACCACCGACTTTGAAGTCATCGAACAAGAGGAAGGTGAAAGCGTTGTGTCTGCTGTGGCAATCAGAAATGAACAGCTCGCCGAAATTGCTGCACCGTTGCTCCATCACGGTTTTATCCCGCGGCAGGTGACCGTTTATGCCGCGCAACGCGCGAGCACCTATGCGCCCAAAGGAAATGCCCTTCTTATTTATCCAGAAGGCGAGACGCTGGTTTATGCCATGACGGAGAACGGCAAGCTGAGTCTTGCACGAGTATTCGAAAATGGCAGCGGCGAACAACTGCAACTGGAATTACCACAATTGCGAATGAGCGCCGAGCTGCAAGGCATCAATGCTTCTTCTCCGAATGTCTTATTGGATGAAAGCTGCTATGAGATGCGTGACACAGTGCAGGGAATCCTTGCCAGTCCTCCTGAAATCGTTGGGATCGAGCTGCCACCTGCGACAATCAAACTGAATTTGCTGCCGGAAAGCTGGCGTCGTCGTCGCTCGCAGTTGATGAGGCAGGCGGAATGGCAAAAACGGCTGGTATGGATTGGTGGCGCTTACGTTGCGCTCCTCTGTCTTTTGTTTGCGTATCTGGGCTTACTCCGATTCCAAATAGGAAGTTTTGATCGGCGCATTGCGCACGATGCTCCTGAGACGCAGTTCGTCCGTGCGACGGAATCGAACTGGAAGGCATTGGCTCCGGCGATCGACGCGCGATATTCCCCCGTCGAAATTCTGCTGCATCTTTTCGAAAGTCTGCCATCTTCGGAAGTTCGAATTACCGCCTACAACCAGTCGGCACGGCAGATTTCCGTCGATGGCGAAGCGAACACGGCTGCTCTCGCATATGCGTTCATTGAAAAGATAAAAAAGAATCCGGGTTTGCGCGTGTTTCAGTTCGACATGGCTGCGCCCCGTATTTTGCCAAACGACCACGCGCAATTCCGTCTGGAGGGAAAACCACGATGATGCCGGGATGGTACCAGCGAATGAATCAGCGTGAGCGTGTGCTCTCGTGGTTAGCGGCTGGCACGGTGTTTGCCTTACTAAACTTTTTTGTTTTGGATTGGGTTTTCGGCGCGCTGGCCAGCGCGCAAAAACAACTCGCGTCACGCAGGGGGATCTTAGCCGAACAAGCTCTTTTCGTGAAAGAACGAGACCTGTGGACAAAGCGCGACGAGTGGATACACCAACACCAACCGTCCCTCAAGAATCCCGCCGAAGCTTCTGCGCTGCTCGATCAGTTAAAGGAAATAGCCGGCAAATATAATATCCTGATCGAGAATCCCGCGATTGGTTCCGGAGAAACCACGCCGTATCATCAGACTGTTTTCGCTTCCATTGAAACAAAGAGCCCCTGGCCGCCGCTGGTCCATTTTCTTTATGATGTTCAGCGTCCGGATTCCTTCATCGTGTTTGAGAATATTAATCTGGCGATCGATAGCAACGATCCCACAATGATGCGCGGCAGATTCAAAGTCGCCCGCTGGTTTGCGCCTGCTCAACGAACAAAGTAATAATAACATCGTTCATATATGAAATGTAGACTTACACTAACGGTAGTCGTCGCGGCATTGCTCGGCGTGATTTGCGTGCAGGCCGAGGATGTCCTGCCCGCGTCGTTCAATTTTGATCGCTATTCAAAAATGGTCGATCAATCCCCGTTTGCGGTCGCAACCGCTGTAGCAGCGCCTGCGGCCACTCCAGACTTTGCCAAGGACCTTTATGTGGCCAACGCCGCTCGTTCGTCCGAAGGGGATATGGTAACTCTTGCTTCGAGTTCCGATCACAATTTCAAGAAATATCTTACCACCAGAGAACCGGTAGACGGCTACAGTATCGCCAACATTGAATGGTCGGACCGCGTGGGCGCGACGAAGGTCACAATTAGTAAAGACGGAAATTTTGCGACGATCACTTTTAATCAAGCGCTCCTCCAGCAACCTGCTCCAACCGGAGCGCTGGCTGGAAGACCGCTCACCGCTCCCAGCGTGCCCAGCCCTAATGCGGCTTTCCCGAAGCTACCTTCCGGAATGCCCGCGGAAGTGCAAAAGTTGATTCCGCAGCGGCAACCTCGGTCCCCCCACACGCGGGGCTTAATCCAACGGACTCCGAGGGGCGGGTCGAAGGGGAATTCGACGGCTCCAAATTAATACCTCGTACACTTCCTAGCCGCCGCCCCAATCATCGTCTGCGGTGTCAGCCTGCCGATCTGGGCCCGCAGAGTATAGATCGTAGCCGCTCGGGTCTTTGAGACCCGGACAGCGATAAATATAATCATTCCCCCACGGATCTTTTGGCAGTTCTTTGAACAACTGATACCACCGGGTTGGTCTTGGGTCCTTGTCGGGTTGCGTTACCAACGCCTGGATGCCTTGCTCGGTCGTTGGATAAAAGCCGTTCATGCTTTCATACAGCTGCAATTGTGTTTTGATCGCCTGAATGTCTGCTTGAACCCGCATGCTTTTGGCGATGGCAGTCGTGTTGCCGAGTTTTGAAATCGCCACGCCCAGTATGATCACAATAATACTCACTACGAGCATGATCTCGAGCAGCGTAAAGCCCTGTTGTTTTCTTTTCGTTCTCATTTCGATACGGAATTACCCTCCACCCCGTGAGCGGTAACACTACGCTGCTCTTTAAGAATTTCTAGTGGCCCGTGCGCAATAGATAATCCGACTTGTCCCAGATATACTTTAGCTGGATCTGCGTGGCGCGGACAGCCGAAGCCCCACTCTCGGCACTGTTAACGATGGCCAGATCGTTCGCGCCTACTTTCAAGCTCGCAGCAGGCACAATCTTCTGAGCCCGCAGCCATCCCGTGTAGTTAAAATGCATTTGCGTCGCGAGCGGTTCGGCTTCGCCGCGGTAACCGGGATCGGCCAGATCCGGCAATGTGAGAGAAACCGCCCCAATGTCCTGGCCGTTGATATAAACTTCGGGCGGAGCATCAATGCGCGGGTTGGCGATTTCAAACGTCAACAATGCCGTCAGCGGTTGTGCTTCGATTGGAAATTGGAATGTCGCGCTCTCTTGTGTTTGTCCGTCAATTCGGATTGGGTCCGATGCAAGGGTTGCCGTAACGGTTCCAAAATTCTCAATATCGTCCGGGGGCGGATGTAATGTTGGCACGGACGAGAAAGGTTCGGGAATTATTTCACGATGTTCTGCGTTCACAGGATGCACAACTTCGCTGCTTGCCATCCAATCGAGATATGCCGCTCGCACCGTCCTTCCGTCGCCTGGCACCTCGATATCGATGGAAGACGCGCCGGTCATCGGGATGAGTACCGAATCCGAGCTTGGCAGATTCATGCCCGCGCCAAGCGTTCCGGAGCGCAACACATGCGAGCCGGACTCGTCCCAGGCAACTAACTCAGGCTGCTGATCTGGTTTGTCATCGAAGAACAGGCGGAAAAACAGAACCTGATAGTCCGGGCTCGGTTGCGTGACGCGAATGCGAAACACGCTTTTGGATATTGCAGCGCCTTCCGTGTTTTCAGCCGGCAGGAGCGTCAGCGCTTCAACCCAGGCAGGAGCGTTTTGGGCTTTTGAATTCTGGGCTGCGGTTTGTCGCAGGTCGAGCCAGGCGCTCTCCGGGACTGGTTGCAGCGGCCCTTTAGTCCGCACAGGGAGAGCATCGGTTAACGCTTCCTGTGCCGATAGCCGGCAAATCGCCGTGAACAATATCGCAAAGACAGCGCGAATTAACATTGGCGGGCGAGGTTATTCGAGCACGAACTTCATTGCAAGCTTTCAGTTTTAATGGGGCCGGAATTGCAGGCTGTGTGTCATCTCGAATACAGCCGACAGAATACTGAAAACAACCAGACCAACCAGGGTGGCGATCACAACAATGATAACCGGCGGAATTAGTTGCGAGATCAGGCCAACGGTCTTGTCCAGTTCACGCTCGTAAACGTCGGCGATCGCTTGCATGGTTTCGGCGAAATGTCCTGTTTGTTCTCCAACCGACATCATGTCCGTGAACAAATCAGGGAACAGTTTTTGCGCTTGCAACGCATTGGACAGTGTCGCGCCGTCGATGACCGCCTTTCGGACCTCCTTCAATTTGACCTCCAGAAATCGGTTGCCCGCAATTTCAGTCACTAAATCCAGAGCGCGGAGCAGAGGTATTCCATTTTCGATCAAGGTTCCCAATGTGCGTGAGAACTGGGCGTAATAACGGTGTCGAATGACTCGCCCGTATCCAGGAATCAGGAGCCTGAAACGATCCCAGCCAATGCGACCTTCATCGGAGCGAACGAGTGCACGGAAACCAATGATCGCGCTGATTCCTAACAGCACGCCGACCCACCAATAGCCCGTCACCATGTGATGAATCTGCAGCAGAATCCGCGTGGGCAATGGGAGCGCGCCACCGGTTTGTGCCATGAATCCGGTCAATTGCGGCACCATGAATGTTATAAAAATTGTAATCAGAACCGCCCCAGCCAGCGCGAGAAATGCTGGATAGATCAATGCCTGTTGCACACGGTCTCGCAGTTCTTTCGCCTGCATCAAATGTTTGACCAACCGAAGAAGAATCTGAGGCAGCGCACCGCTCGCCTCGCCAGCGGCAACCAGGTTTACATAGAGCGGCGGAAAAATCCGCGGCAGCTCACTTAAGGCCTGCGAAAAACTGCGTCCGTCAATCAACGCCTGATGAAGGGCATGCGTCATTTGCTGGACGCGCGGTTGCTTCAAACGTTTTTCTAATATCGAGAGTCCCTCGTCGAGCGTCATCCCGGCTTGGAGCAAATGGGCGAGCTGCTCGGTGAAAACCAGCAACTGACCGTGTGGAATTTTCAGATTCTGTGTCGGTGCGGTCGGTGCTGCGCTATCTCGTTGTGCCGTTTTGGGCTCGGGCCCGACCAGATCGATCCGGACCGGAATACATTTTTGCAATTCAATTTGGCGGATGGCGACTGCTCGATCTGCGCAATCGAGCACACCCTCAACCAAACTGCCCTGCGCGTTTCGGGCACGATATGCAAACTGTGGCATCGGCGTGGAAAATTAGTCGGAAACGCAGGATCGCAAACTAGAATCTGGCTTCGCCTGGTTGAATCGTTAAATCGTTACACCGGACTCAACGATCAAACACTTAACGTTTTGACGAATCACGCAGCGCGTCGCGCGCTAATTACTGTGATCGCGCAAAAAATTTTGCTTGCGATGTGGCCCGATCTTGCTAAGAGCGGCGGTCATGAAGTGTGCAGCAATGTTCATATTCGTCTTGATTGCTTTTGCATCGCAAACATTTGCGGTCTTGCGACCGCTGTTTCCGGCAAAACCGGCGGCACCATTTAGCGACGAAGCGATTACGATCGGAGACAATTCGAACCGGGGTTCAGTCAGGGAAGCCTCTGATACAGCGCCGAGGTAGGCCGTATCCAGTCGTGAAACGCAACCAAGTTGCGACACGGCGATGAGAGCGCTGCGCGAATGCCGTCTTTACGGCATCATTGATCTCGGTTACATCCCGCAGCCGCGGGATTGCAGCAGTATCGCCGAGCAAATGGTTATCGGCGGTGTCGATGTGATTCAGCTTCGCGGGAAGGGAGAATCGATCGACGAACTGGTCAATCTGGCCTCTGAGATCCATAAAATCACTGGCCCATCAGACACGTCGCTGATTGTGAATGATCATGCCGAGATTGCGGCACGAGTTCCCGTCGAAGGCGTACACGTCGGACAGGGCGACGATTCGATTCTTGTTGCGCGTCAAAAAGCCGGAAGAGATTTGATAGTCGGTAAATCGACGCACAGCCTGGCGCAGGCACGCGCGGCACAGGATGAAGGCGCAGATTATGTCGGTTTTGGTCCGATCTTCGCCACGCCAACAAAACCAGACTACAAGCCAATCGGGTTGGGCGACATCAGACAGGTTCATCTCGACGTGGCCGTACCGATCTTCTGCATTGGCGGAATAAATATCGACACTCTTCAGCAGGTGATCGACGCCGGCACAACGCGCGTTGTCATGGTTTCAGCCTTGCTCAAGGCGCACAGCATCGTTGATTATGCGCGCTGCGCCTGCGATATGCTGGCATAGCGAGACCACGGACTACTGATCAAGGACGACCACGCTTTTAATTTGTAACCCGTCACTCTTTAACTCTTATCATGTCCGTTCTCGTTGTTGGCTCGATTGCAATCGATACGGTTAAAACGCCGGTAGAAGAACATTCCGAATTGTTGGGTGGATCGGCCTCCTACGCTGCTCTGGGCGCAAGTTTCTTTTCACCGGTTCGATTGGTAGGGATCGTAGGCAGCGACTTTCCCGAATCTGAATTTCAGTTTTGGAAATCGCGCAAGATCGATAGCGAAGGTGTGCAGCGCGCGACTGGAAAAACATTCCGTTGGTCGGGCGAATACTCCTGGGACTTGAATACCCGGGAGACGCGCTCCATCGCGCTGAACGTTTTTGAAGATTTCAAACCCGTGCTGCCGGAATCGTATCGTCAAACCGATTTTGTTTTGCTAGCCAACATCGCGCCCTCGTTGCAAGCGCATGTGCTCGACCAAATGAGGCGTCCACGTTTTGTTGTCGCCGACACGATGGACCTTTGGATCCAGACAGCGAGATCAGATCTGGATGCTTTGTTGCAGCGCGTCGACCTGCTGATCTTAAACGATAGCGAAGCGCGCGAGATCACGACGGAGACAAGTCTCATCAAGGCGGGGCGTAGCATTCAAAAAATGGGTCCGCGCTACGTCGCGATAAAAAAGGGCGAACACGGGGCGCTGCTCTTTGGTGAA